>JBDUAU010000301.1:0-23157 GCA_040004485.1 Saprospiraceae bacterium | reverse complement strand
CGCAGAGAGACCTTTTTCTAAAGTGAGGTAACCAATAAAACCATTGAGCGTGGAGTCCCAGTCCATATGGTTTGCAAGGTAGGAATAAGCCGGAAGGAAAATCGATAGCAAGTTGGATATCCGGTATCCAATGATATCCCCTGTAACCCTATCTTTGAATAATCATGGATCAAACAGCACTTAAAAAATTTGACAGATACGTCGGTACGAAATACCAATTATTTAATAGTCTTTTCTTAAGGCTGCCTTTTGATCTGATACACCAGACAGGGATCTTGCTGCCATTACTCACGGAGGCGTGCAAGAAAGCATACGAGGGCGGAGGGAATCCAAAAGAAATCATCGAAGCCTTTTTTGAAGAATTCATACCGGATGCCAATCAGGGAGATCGCATGACATTGCTTTTTAACTTCATAAAGTACATCGAGAGGCAGGTAGTTCTTTTTGATGCCACTGAAGATGCGGCATTTGATCAGCTTCATGATCTTGATGGACCGGGTACAGCTATCGATTTGATCTCTAAAGTAAAATCCAATGGGCTGACTGAAAAGTTGATTCAAAAATTAACAGACTACAGATTGCGTGTTGTCCTTACTGCTCATCCGACACAATTCTATCCCGGTCCTGTCCTGGGGATTATAACTGATTTGTCAAAAGCCATAAAAGAAAACCGGATTTTTGAAGTCAATGATTTATTACATCAATTGGGGAAGACACCTTTTGTCAATCGGTCCAAACCAACACCTCTTGATGAAGCCCGGAGCCTGATCTGGTTTTTGAGAAAAGTATTTTACTATGCTATCCCTGAGATTGTTTCCAAAATTGAAAAACAACTTCAGCAATCATTACCGCATAAGGATATCATTGATCTTGGATTCTGGCCTGGAGGTGATCGCGATGGCAATCCAAATGTGACAGCAGACATTACCATTGAAACAGCTTTCCATCTGCGCAATGCTATTCTTTCCTGCTATGAAAAAGATATTCAAAAGCTGCGCCGAAGGTTGACCTTCCAGCATGTGTATGACCAGGTTTCTGCAGTGGGCGCAAAAGTGCACAAGACACTGCTGAATTCAATGGAAGGATATAATTCTTCGTTGTCCCTTCTTGAAGATTTGAGAAGCATCAGAAAAGTATTGGCTGAGCAACATGATAATCTTTTTGCAGAGGAGCTTGATCTCTTTATCACTAAGGTGGGGATATTCGGATTTCATTTTGCATGTCTTGACATCCGGCAGGATAGTGGCAAACATGAAGCACTCATTGAAGAAATAATAGAAAAGAAGGCAGGCAAAGGTGGTCTTGAATTATATCGTGCCGCAAGCATCACTGAAAAAATGAATTTTCTTGCTGAATGTGATTGGGACATTGATCCTTCGATTACAAATGATCCGATTTCGCAAGACGTAATCAAATCAATTCTATCCATACGAGATATTCAGGCGGCAAATGGAGAGAAAGCGTGTCATCGATATGTGATCAGTCATTCGCGTCATGCATTGGACATATTCACGATACAAATCCTTGCGAAATGGATTTATGGTCATGAGCCTGATGCGCTTGATATCGTACCCTTATTTGAATCGATTGATGATCTGGCGATAGCAGGTGATGTGATGAATGAGCTATATCAATTTCAACCTTACAAAGACCATCTGATCAAGCGTCATCAAACGCAGACTGTGATGCTTGGTTTTTCGGATGGAACGAAAGATGGCGGATATGTCAAAGCCAACTGGTCCATCTATACCGGCAAAGAAGAATTGACGAAGACATCACGAGCAAACGGAATCAATGTCATATTCTTTGATGGCCGTGGTGGACCTCCTGCACGTGGTGGTGGCAATACACATAAATTTTATTCATCACTTGGATCCACGATAGAGAATAAAGAAGTACAACTCACGATACAGGGACAGACGATCAGTTCGAATTTTGGCAGCAAGGACCTGGCGATATATAATCTTGAGCAATTGCTGACAGCGGGTATTGAAAATGATCTTTATCCTGAACACACATCTGACTGGACGCATGCACAACGAGCGTTGATGAATGAGATGGCAGATTCGGCTTATGAATATTATATCAAATTAAAAACGCATCCTGATTTTCTTGCTTATCTGCAGGAGAATGGAACGCTACCATATTATGGAGAATCAAATATTGGTAGCCGGCCTGATAAAAGATCCGGAGGTAAGTTGACACTTGATACACTGAGGGCCATTCCATTCGTAGGCTCATGGAGTCAGCTTAAACAAAATGTTCCGGGTTATTATGGTTTTGGCGAAGCGTTGAAGGAACGAAAGAGTGTAGGACGTGAAGATGAAGTGAAAGAATTATACAAGAAGTCTGGATTCTTCCAAACGCTGGTAGGGAACAGTATGCAGGCGCTGGCTAAAAGTTATTTTCCTCTGACTGCTTTTCTTTCTGAAAGTCCGAGATTCGGAGAGATCTGGAACATGATCTATGATGAATACATGAGAACAGAAAAACTTATTAAGGAAACAACAAGCGAGGAGACCGTCGTCGAAGACAGCAAACCTAATCTTGAATCCATCAATCTCCGCGAGGAAATTGTATTGCCGCTGCTTACGATACAGCAATATGCGCTTCTTATGCTAAAGGGAATAAAGGCAGGAGGGGCGGAAGAGGCAGAAAAGGAAATGGCTGAATTATATAAAAAGTTAATAACACGGACAATGCCGGGGATAATAAATGCGGCGAGGAATTCGGCATGACAGAGGCTGAATGACGACCAAATGACAATTTCTTTATTCATGAGAAAATTTGGAATCACTTCTTGTTTGACTTTACACGTTTTTATGTGTATTGGTCAAATAATAGTGCAGAAGGATAATGCATACCGAAAAATGGATCCACGTATTAAAACAATTGAGTGTTATTATATTTCTTATTGTGCGGATACATTTGAAATAAATCGAATTGCTCACTTTCCACAATATCCTTCCTCTGTTGGCCATTATTCCAGGGAAGGAAATCTTGTTAAATGGGATCTGTATAACGAAAACGGAGAGTTGAGCTCCTATTTCTCATTTCATTATGATTCACTGAATAGAATATTAAATGAAAATGCTTTTGAAATCGGAGGAGAATTGGAAGTTTTTGCCAGGTACACATATCTAAATGATACACTGGTTCGAATCAATGATACGTCTGATTTTTCATTCATTACTGAATGGTACAGAAAACTAAATAAAACCGGAAATGTAACTGAGGAATATTATTTTTCTGAAAATGGTGATTCTGTAAATCTGCTGGAAATAAAATATGATGATAATAATCGAAGGGTGTTTGAACGACGAAACTCGTTTAATGAAAGTGAAATAGATTCAACTGAATATGATGAAAATAACAATATGGTTAAGAAAACGATTCTGTATGGGAAAAGCAAACTTTTATATCTTTTTGAATATGAACGATCTCCTCTGAAAGAAACCACAACCATTTGGATTAAACGAAATGATGAGGAGCCTTTTCTAACAAAAGAAATCCGTTTTTTCGATGAGTATAAATTGCTTTATAAAACATATACCTATTCTGCATTCAATCTATGCCATTGGGAATGTTCCTTAAGTAAATTTGAGTTCTATAGTGACTAGTGTTTTGATCATGTTCTAATTCGAGTCCCTCAATAGACTCAATATCAATCATTTAATGTTTTCCTAAAATACAATTGTGTTTTCCTAAAACATCCACATATTTTCCTTAAATATTTTACAGGCTCTTTTCGGAAATTTCATGTTGGCAATTCACAATAGCCTCAGAATCAATCATTTCATATTTTCCTTAAATACAATTGTGTTTTCCTAAAACATCCTTATGTTTTCCTAAAACATTTTTGAAGACTTATTGGAATTCAGCGAATTAACACCCTCGTCGAGCAATAGAAAAATAATATTTGTTCCTTATCCTCAATGCCAGAATCCTTCATCATATATTTTCCGGGCATGTTCATAACCCATTTTCCACCATTGCGACATTTCCATCGGATCGAATATGAAACTATTGTCAGTCAGTTCCTCGGGAGTATGGATCAGCCTGATTTTGATGCCGCTATATCTTGATTCCGCCATCCCTACACTGATATCATCTCTGGCCAATTGATGCTGCATGAAATTGAAAGTATTGAGCAGAAGCATGAATGCATTTGATGATGGAGGGGTGATCAGGGTTCTGTGGCGGGGTTGCAAAACGACGACGTCGATTTCAGTAGCACCCAGATTGATAGCTTCCTGCAAGGGGATGGGATTGCCAAATCCTCCGTCAGCATATTCGCAATTGTCTTTTCTGGCGAGGCTCATAAAAGGTACGAGGTTGCATGAAATCCAGACCCAATCAATGAAATCATCATATGTGCAATCACGTGCATATTTATATTCGATCACATTGTGGGTCAGATTGGAGACAGTGACGATGACCTGCTTACCGGAATCCTGAATGCTATTCCAATGCTCAGGTGTAAATGTTTTACGGATGAGCTTCATGAGGCTTTTACTTTCGCCGAGTGTCTTTCGCCCCTGGATAAATTGGAGGATGATTCCTTTATGATTGAAAGATGCTTTGAAGTGCTCACTTTTTTTGTGAATAATAAACGGGCAGCTGCTGAAAATATCGCTTTGGCTGCTTGTGGTGTAAGCTCTTTTGATATCATCCCATGCCTTGATGGCGATACAGGGTACCAGCAGACTTCCAGTGGAAGAACCGACCAGAATATCCCAGTCCATTCCTTTCTCCCTGGAGAGGAATTCGACAAGACCACCTGCCCAGGCTCCTTTGGCTCCGCCTCCCGAGATAACAAGTGCCTTCATAGGATCATAACGTTCAGGAGAAATAAATCACAAATCATTCCATAATCTGGATTCACCCCGATCTACGAAAGAATAACGTGAATGATAGGTTCCTTAAAGCTGATTCAGACATTTTTGATGTTTTTATGAAAAAAAACAATAGAAAATGGGTTTAATAAATGGTCAAAAATGGTCATTATTGTGTGCCAGCGTTCCACTTATAACAACGTGTATTATCAGGCTGTTATGACCTCGTGGCACAAGTACTGGTGGCACGAGTACTGGTGGCACGACTAGTGGTGGCACGAGTATTGGTGCCACTATCTAAAAGACTGGTATAAATCCCCTCCTTTGCGAACTTTGCACTCTTTCAACCACAAAGTCGTTATCCATCAGGAATGAATGAAATACTTAAAGGAAAGACCGCTATCATCACCGGAAGCAGCCGTGGTATCGGTCTCTCCATCGCCAGAAAACTTGCTTCAGCAGGAGTCAATGTGGTAATCGCTGCGAAAACAACCGACCCGCACCCAAAACTTCCCGGCACCATATACTCTGCTGCAGAAGAAATAAAAGCAGCCGGTGGCCGGGCTCTTGCAGTTGTCCTGGATGTGCGGGATGAGGAACAAATTCAATCCGTAGTCAATGAAACCGTTTCGCACTTCGGTGGGATCGATATACTCATCAATAATGCAAGTGCTATTTTCCTGGCGGGGATAGAACACACACCTTCCAAACGATACGATCTGATGCACCAGATCAATGTCAGAGGCACTTATCTCATGTCCCAAGCCTGCATACCTCACCTGAAAAAATCAAATCATGCGCATATCCTCACGCTTTCACCTCCTGTAGAAATGGATCCGAAGTGGTTTGAAAATCATACAGCCTATACGATGAGTAAATATGGAATGAGCATGGTGATGTTTGGGCTTGCCGCTGAATTAAAGCCATATAAAATCGCAGCAAATGCACTCTGGCCGAAAACAACGATTGCAACAGCAGCGGTTCAAAATCTGTTAGGAGGAGATGCATTGATAAAACAGTCCAGATGGCCGGCCATTGTTGCTGATGCTGCGTATTATATCGTAGCACAAGATCCGGCATCAGCATCAGGTCAGTTTTATAGCGATGAAGAAATACTGATCAAAAATGGCATCACAGATTTTACGGAATATGCCGTTGATCCAATGTCTGATTTAGCACCAGATTTATTCGTAGTTAACGTTTAAATAATTTTATGAAGAAGGAAAGAAAAGACAAAGATTTCGTCAAAGAACCCTATCTCGAAGGCGGCAGAGTTGCACTCGAAGCTTTTGTCAAAAAAGAATTACGCTACCCAAAGGAAGCCCTTGCAGCAAAAGTAGAAGGCACTGTGAGTGTCCGCTATACAGTAGATTATAAAGGAAATGTAATCGATGCGAGTATCATTTCACCATTAGGACATGGATGTGACGAAGAAGCATTGCGTATCGTCAAAAGCCTTAAGTTTAAAGTGCCAAATGACGGAAAAATTAAATCTAAATTCACACGAAAACTGCATATCCATTTTAGATTGCCCGGATCACCGGCCATATTGCCGGCAACGAAAAATGTAGCCATTACACCAGAAGGAACTTCCTTATCTTATCAATACAATGTAGTGCCCACTCCGGCAAAAACGAATGTTGCCCCGGTAAAAAAGAATTCGTCTTATGAGATTAATATCACACTTCCAACAAAGGAAAATGGTTATTGACAACGGACCACGGACAACGGACGATAGACAACGAACAATAGATTATAGGCAATGGACTACTAACAATGTACCTCAGACAACAAACATTTTCCATTTTCTATGGTCCGTGGTCAATGGTCTATCGTCGATGATGACCAGAAAATAAATTCTAATTAATAATTAACTTATACACGCAAACATCACATGACAACCAAAGCATTAAAAGGAGGCGAATTCATCATCCGTGATTCTTCACCTGCAGAAATATTTATTCCGGAAGACTTCAATGATGACCAGCGAATGGTTCGTCAGATGGTCAGGGATTTCGTGGCGGAAATGGGAGAGAAAGCGAATATCCTGAGTGAACAGGTAGGACTTATGGAAAAATCCGGCGAACTCGGTCTTCTCGGGGCGCATATTCCGGAGGCCTTTGGTGGTAATCCCCTGGATACAAATTCGAATACGCTGATCGGGGAAGAACTCGGAAAAGCAGGTGGATCATTTGACACGACATTTGCAGCGCATATTGGGATAGGGATGTTACCGATTCTTTATTTCGGGACTGATGAGCAAAAGAAAAAATATTTGCCGGGACTTAGTTCAGGCACCTACAAAGCATCTTACTGCCTGACAGAACCATGGTCCGGTTCGGATGCATTGGGTGCGCGTACCCGGGCAGATCTCTCTGCTGATCAAAAACATTATAAGATCAATGGACAAAAGATGTGGATTTCAAATGCGGGGTTCGCAGATGTATTCATTGTCTTTGCAAAAATCGGTGGTGAGCAATTCACAGGATTTATCGTTGATGCACATTCGCCGGGTATTACTCTAGGTGAAGAAGAAAAGAAATTAGGCATTAAAGGTTCTTCGACTCGTCAGGTCTTTTTTGAAAATGTAGAAGTACCCGCTGAAAATGTGCTTGGAAAAATCGGACAGGGACATTTGATTGCATTTAATGCCCTTAACATCGGACGATTCAAATTAGGCACTATGGCCATGGGGGGGTCTAAAAAATGTATCGATATCGCCGTGAAGTATGCCAATGAACGTCAGCAATTTGGTGTACCCATTTCTTCTTTCGGTGCTATCAAACATAAGCTCGGCGAAATGGCATCTCTCATTTTTGCTCTTGAGTCCGCTTCGTATCGACTATCGGACATGATGGGCCAACACAAAGATGAATCCATTGCATCCGGGTCTATATTCGAAATGGCCATGTTGGATTCAGCCAAAGAATATGCTTCTGAATGTGCTGTCATCAAAATCGCCGGATCAGAATATCTGGATTTTATCGTGGATGAAATGTTGCAGATCCATGGCGGAAATGGCTATTCAGAAGAATATCCTGCGGCACGTGCATATCGCGATCAGCGCATCAACCGCATCTATGAAGGAACAAATGAGATCAATCGTCTTCTCCTTGTCGATCGAATCATAAAGAAAGCACTGAAAGGTGAACTCGATCTTGTCGGCCCTGCATGGGCTGTGCAGAAAGAACTGATGTCACTTCCTTCTAAATCAAATGATGAAAGTCCGTGGGCCGCAGAGATCCAGGCTATTCAGAATTTTAAAAAATCGATGTTGCTCGTAGCCGGTGCTGCTGTCAAATATCAGATGGATGGCAAACATGATCTCAATCAGCAGCAGGAAGTTGTCATGCACATCGCGGACATCTCCATTGACTGTTTTATTGCAGAGTCATTATTGCTTCGCGCCAGGAAATTATCAGAAGGTCAATACAAATATCCGGTTGAAGTCATCAGATCCATCACGCAACTTTTCATCGGTGAAGCACAGGCCAGAATTCAAAAACACGCCAATGACGCGCTCACCGCATTTGCCACAGGCGATGAACTGATCATCATGCTAAAGGGGGTAAAACGGTTCAACAGCTATCCACCGGTCAATACAGTTCAGGCCCGGAGAATGATCGCAGATGACCTCATCAGGGCAAATGGGTATAGTCTTGAATTTTAAAAAAATAAAAAATAACTCACTTTAAAATTCATGGCATCGATTAAATCTATCATCATTCGACCTGAACGAAGAGCATCACCAATAAGAATCCATGAAGCTAAAATCAATGTGAAAGGAATAGAAGGTGATCATTATGCAAAGGCTGATGGTAATCGTCAGGTGACCATCATTGCAGAAGATCAATTGGCTAAAATGTCTGCTGTCATTGGATTTCAGGGCGACGCGCATCTTGCCTGCAGAAGAAATATACTGATCGCGATACATTGCCAAAGGAAGATCTTAAAGGTAAACACATCGCACTGGGAGATGATGTTATAATAGAGATCACAGGATACTGCACACCTTGTAGCCGGATGGAAGAAAATTTTGGCAAAGGTGCGATCGATGCATTTTCACAACGGGCGGGATGGGTCGCCAGAGTAATTTCAGAAGGCTCGATTACGACAGGAGACATCATAAAATTCCTTTAAAAAAATATTTTCATAAGTAGTACAAGGAATAAAGTAGAACCATATCTTTGATAAATCAATTTGGAAACTCATTACTATTAATATCCAAATTCGTATCAAGAAGATCAGCGCCGTAAAGCGCTGATTTTTTTTGTGGTGGCTATACCATCTGAGGCTTTCTAATATTAAAATTTTCATAGCGATACAACAGAAATGATTCTAGTCCAGTCGTCATACACTTCAGTCAGAAAATCTGATTGAAGGACTATATGTACTCCAAATCTCAGATGGGCATGGCATCTTTTACCAAAAGGTCATTGTAAAATAACTTTAACAATTCAAAATCTAAAATCCAAATTCTAAAATATAATACTTCAATTTCTTTCCGCATTCTATTGCACGCTCAGTACAAGATTTGTAAATTCGCCATTGCTCACCCCGATTAGAACTACCTAAATCGGATATTTATGAAACATCTTTCTTTTTCTTTGTTCCGCTCCTCCATTTTATTATTCTCTCTGCTGATAGTCGGTCATTGGACAATGGCTGCAACGAAATATGTATCGAATGCAGGTAATAACAACAATTCCGGCAATTCGCTGGCGCAGGCCTGGTTAACACTTCAATATGCTGCCAGCCATATTACTGCCGGTGACTCTGTGTGGATAGCAAATGGAAATTATGTCGGATTTGACCTGCGGACCACAGGAACCGCGGCCAATCCGATAGTTTTTATTGCCATCGGAAATAGTGCCGTAATTAATTTGCCGACCGGCACCACAGATGGTATCAATGTCGAAGAGGCTGATTACATTGAAATAAAAGGTGTGCGGGTGATCAATCAACCACGCAATGGCATCCGGCTTGTGTTTGCAAATCATTGCATTGTCCGAAACACATATTGTGACAATAACCAGAAAAGAGGGATTTTTACAGGATTCACCGATGACCTGCTTCTGGAGTATAATGAATGTCTTAATTCAATTGATGAGCATGGCATCTATGTATCGAACAGCAGTGACCGCTCCATCATCCGTTTTAATATCTGTCATCACAATCACGGTGGAGGTATTCAGATCAATGCCGATATAAGCCAGGGTGGTGATGGCATCAGTACTGATCCCGAGATTTATGGAAATGTTATCTATGAAAATGGCATTGGCGGAGGTGCAGGGATCAATCTTGATGGAGCACAAAGTGCATTTATCTACAATAACCTACTTTATCAGAATCACGCCTCAGGCATTGCACTTTTTCAACAGGATGCTGCAGCACCTTCAATAAATGCTACCGTGGTGCACAATACAATAGTCAGTGCACCGGATGGAAGATGGTGTATACTTGCTGTTAATGGTTCTTCGGGAGCACAGATCTACAATAATATCATCATTCACACAGGTACATCACCGAGCTTGCCACGAGGGAGTATTGCTTTAGATCCGGATGCTGTCAGCGGATTCGGATCTGACTATAATATAGTCAGCAACAAACTGAGCAAGATGGGTGACGGAGCCTTTGTAACATTGAGCACGTGGCAGTCTTATGGTTATGATACGCACAGTTTTCTGGCTGGGCCTCTTGCAAATATTTTTGTTGCTCCCGGTTCAGATTATCATTTGCTTACAAATTCTCCTGCGGTAAATGCAGGTAATATTTCTTTTTCATCAGGTGTGAACACTGACATTGAAGGAACCAGCCGTCCGCAGGGAAATCAGGTGGATATCGGTGCATATGAATTACAGGGTCCATTGTCTATAGATACAGATCATCAGGGACCGACTTATGTCAAAAAACCACAACCGCATATCGTCGTCAGTCGTGAATCTATTTCATGGCCCGATGATCTCGAAGGCAACATGAATATTATGACTGTTGAAGGCAAAGTGGTGGCCCATCTTGATATTTCATCTGCGGGAGAATATACTTTTCATGAATTGATTCCGGGCATTTATGCAGTAGCTATTTATGATGCCAATGGGATACAATGGAGCAGGTGGTTTGTGTGGGCGGGGAGGTAAGAAAGGGGTGGAAAAGATAGGAAGGGTAGAAAAGGCAGAATAGGAAGAATAGGGAGAAAAGGTAGAAAAGGGAGAAAAGGGAGAATGGGCAGAAAAGCAAAAAAATTACTTGAATAGCGAAAGGCTTTCCTGAAAAGTGAAGCCTGGGAAGAATTCGCCGGCATGGAGCATTTTAGGTTTTCCTAAAATATCTTTTCCTAAAATATCTTTTCCTAAAACATGAATCCCAACATGTGATTCTGGAGATTTTATTCAAAAAAAATAATCCCCCCTATTCTACTCTTTTAATAATCTAATAACATCTTTGACTAATACTTCTTCCTGCTCCCCACTTGCCAGATTCTTAAGCATTACAATGCCCTTTTGCATTTCTGTCTCACCTACTATGCCTACATAAGAGCAACCGATGTCCGATGCATATTTAAGTTGCTTTTTGATCTTACCCGGTTCAGGATACAGATCTGAAGAAATCCCGGCCTGGCGGAGCGCAGTGACACATTTGAAAGCATATTGATGTGAAGCTTCATCAAATGCTGCCAAAATAATTTTAGGTCCTGCCTGCACATGCGAAGGAAAAAGTCCTTTCGCTTCCAGTACATCGTATATTCGTTCTGCTCCAAATGAAACTCCGACTCCAGGGACATCCGGCCAGCCAAACACACCCGTGAGATTGTCATAGCGTCCTCCTCCACCAAGGCTTCCCATGTCTGCATCTATTCCATTCACTTCAAAAATGCAGCCCGTGTAATAACCTATTCCCCTGGCAAGGGTGATATCAAATTCAATTTTGTTATTTAACAGTAATCCTTCCAAATATTGAAAAACCTTGTCTAGCTCTTCGATACTTTTTGTGTTTTCGCTTCCTTTGGTAAAAATATTTTTAAGCGCTAGAAGATCTTTTTGTCGAAGCAGATAAAATATTTTATCCTGTGCATCTGTTGTAAATCCTCGTTCACTCAGTTCTTTTCGCACACCATCCTCCCCTATTTTGTCAAGCTTGTCAATGGCCATTGTCATGTCAATCCATTGCTCCGCAACACCCGCATGCTGAGCAATCCCATAAAGCAATTGCCTGTGATTGATCCTGATCACAACCGGAATATTTAAGGCTGTAAATACCTGATCGTAGATCTGTACCAACTCAGCTTCGTAAGAAAGTGATTTACTTCCCACGACATCGACATCACATTGATAAAACTCCTGGTATCGGCCTTTCTGTGGTCTGTCAGCCCTCCACACAGGTTGAATCTGGTATCTCTTGAACGGTAGGTGAATATCATTACGATGCATCACCACATATCGTGCAAATGGAACAGTCAGATCATATCTGAGGCCTCTCTTTGAAATTGAGCTCGTGAATTTATTACTGTCCTTTTTTTCAAAAGCCGTTTCATCGGACTTAGTGAGATAATCACCATTGTTAAGAATCTTGAAAAGTAAGCGATCTCCTTCTTCCCCATATTTTCCGGTCAGCGTACTCAGATTTTCAAACACGGGCGTTTCAATAGGTACATAACCATATGTTCTGAACACCTCTTCAATGATACCAAACATCCATCGCCTTCTGGCAACTTCAATCGGTAAAAAATCTCTTGTCCCTTTTGGTAAACTTACTTCCATTTTGATGAATCTGTTGATACTGAATTACGTAGTCGAAGATATTGCATTGAGGATGAGTTTAGAAGGTTTAGTTCTTTTCCCACCGGGAAAATTGTTTAGAAAGTTTAGTTGTATAAAACTAGTTGAATCATTAATTTACAAGTCAATCAATTTCTCACGTCTCACGTCTCACGAGAAGCAAATTAGACGACAGCTGAAAATTGTTTCAAAAATCTGACATCATTCTCAAACAGTAATCTAATATCATTGATCCTGTACTTTATCATCGCCTGTCTTTCAATCCCCATACCACATGCGAATCCGGAATATTTTGTGGAATCAATGCCACAGGTTTCCAGGACCGCAGGATCCACCATACCACAACCTAATATTTCCAGCCAGCCTGTACCTTTTGTAATTCGATATGCATGTTCGTCAGCGAGTCCATAGTATACATCCATCTCTGCACTTGGCTCCGTAAATGGAAAATAGGAAGGACGCAAACGACTGACAACATCTTTTCCATAGAGGGCCTGAGCAAATTGATGCAATGTCTGCTTCATATCCGCAAATGAAACACCTTCATCAACATACAATACTTCGACCTGGTGAAATTGACAATGTGATCGTGCTGAAACCGTTTCATTCCGATACACACGCCCCGGAGCAATGATGCGGATAGGAGGCTTCCTCGAGGTCATCACTCTTGCCTGCACTGATGAAGTATGTGTACGCAGCAGCCATCCCGGAGGTGAGGCCACATAATACGTATCCTGCATATCCCGTGCCGGGTGATCAGGAGGTGTATTCATCGCGGTGAAATTGTGCCAGTCATCTTCGATCTCCCTGTCTTCCGCGACTTCAAATCCCATGCGGGCAAAAACATCGATGATCTCTTCCATCACGATACTCACAGGATGACGACTTCCTGACACAAACGGAGACTCAGGCAAGGACAAATCAGGAATGACAGTATTTTTATGTGTAGCACCTCCAGCTAATTGCTCCTGAGACCGAAGAAATAATTCATCAGCTTTCTGTTTCGCTTCGTTGACCAATTGGCCAAATTCCTTTTTCTGTTCGTTCGGAACATCGCGAATCAAAGCTGACAAAGGCTTCAGAATATTCTTGCTTCCCAAAAAGCGGATCCTGAAAATCTCCAATGCAGCAGCATCTTCAATTTGTGTCGACTCGATTTCTGAGATAATATTTTTTAATTCATCTAATGGGTTCATAAATTCATTTCGTTTCTTGCAATTTCCATTTTTGATTTATTGGCTTATTAGTTTATTTCTTATTTTATTATTTTGCTTATTGCATTTTGATTATTGCTTTTTCCTTCGCCTTAGCCTTAGCCTTAATTTTCATCCTTCCTGCAAAAGTAAGCATCTGAAACTTATAGCTAATTTGGCACCAGTGTCAATACGTCACCCGATAGCTGTTTTTCTCCTTATGATCATGGCGATGTCCCTCGTCTGGTCAAGAGCTCTGCTGTCCATTTTACCTGTCGCATTTGCCGTTTTTACTGCTATTGACGTCCAGATAGAGCCTTTCAGGGTGAGATGGGTTCTGACCCCAAAAAACGTATTTGGCATCATCCGGTACAAGCCATTTATCATCGTATTCTCACTTTATTTTCTACTTTTTGTTGTCAGCATCGTCTATGCCGGTGACTTATCGGAATGGTGGCAGCTCACCCACCCAAAATTCCCTTTCCTTCTGATCCCGCTTGGATTTTTGATGTTGAAACCTTTTTCGAGGAAAGAATACATGCTCATCACGGTGTCGATGATCGTGCTTGCCGTATGGAGTTCAATCTGGGTTCAGGTTGCATTTTATAGTGAACATTATTTATTCAGTCAAAGCCTTGGGTTCGGTGGCTCACTTCCTACCCCGATCAATCACATTCGATACAGTGTTGTCGTAGCGGTAAGCATGATCTTATGTCTTGCATTTGCAATTGAGGGATGGAAGATCAAATATCAATGGGAACGATGGGCTTATGGATTTGCCTCGGTGTATTTATTTTATTTTCTTCATGTGCTATCAGTGCGTTCAGGTCTCGCTATTGCTTATGCAGGTCTATTCCTGATGGTCATTTTTTATCTGCGGACATTCAATCGATGGAAGCAGATGGCCATTGTGACTTGTATTATTCTAGCTCCATTCATGGCCTATAAATTATTGCCTGGCTTCGAACAAAAAGTAAATTATACCGTCTATGATCTTGGCATGTTCAGACAGGATCAGGGCAATGCATACTCCGATTCTGAGCGGTGGGATTCATGGCGTGCCGGAATTGTGATAGGTAATCAGCATCCATTTTTTGGTACGGGTACAGGTAAATTCAGACCGACATTAAAGCAATATTATAAAGAGGAATTAAAAAAAGAAGAATATACAAGGCCGCACAATCAGTTCATCAATGTCTTCTGTGAATTTGGATTATTTGGGCTATCCATATTTCTTTTCACCTTGCTTTACCCGATGACCTTCCGTTTCTTCTGGCGTCCACCTTTGATGCCCGTACTTTACATCATGCAGATACTCTCTATGCTTGTCGAGCACCCTTTGGACACCGAGTTCGGGACCATGTTGTTTATTATCATTACAGTTTTGGGATTGAGTTATCAAGATGGAGAGGAAGGATGTCCCTCTACAGCATGAAAGTTTATTTATCATTCAAAGGGGTATGTTAATAACCATTCCGGGGCATTGATTCCCAATGCGTTAAGCTCTTGTGGCACTACTAATAGGATCTGCTTTCTCAGGTATCTGTTTACATACATCACAATGCAACAATATTATCTTCGATCACCTTATCTTCCTCTCATGACCTTCGAAGAAAAATTAAAATCCCTTAACCCGGCCCAATTAGAAGCCGTCGAATCCATCGAAGGCCCCGTCATGGTCATCGCAGGTCCGGGGACAGGCAAAACAGAAATACTCAGCCTGCGCATCGGTTATATCCTGAAAAACACAGATACTCCTCCGGGTAGCATCCTTTGCCTCACATATACAGATGCCGCATCTTCTGAAATGAGGCACAGACTCATCGACTATATCGGCCCTGAAGCCTACAGCATCCAGGTCAATACATTCCATAGCTTTTGCAATCTCGTCATACAGGAAAATCCTTCTGTCTTCCAGCAAGCCCGTGACCTCGATTCTATTTCGGATATCGATAAGTTCAGATTACTGCAAAGATTGATTGATCATTTTGGAGAAGATCACCCACTCAAGAAATTTAAAGGACAGACCTATTCAAGTTGGGACCGGCTTCTCTCTCTTTTCTCTACAATGAAGCGTGAGAACTGGTCGCCTGAACATGTGTATGAAATGATCGATGAATACATTGACAGGATGAGACAAAGCGAAGATTATATCTACAAACGCAAGACAGGTGATTACGTCAAAGGTGATTTTAAAGAAAAAGATTTTAAAAAAGAAATATTGGATAAAATGGATACACTGAAGGCTGCCGTCGGTGAATTCAATACATACAATCAATTTCTGGCTGAAGAAGGGAAGTACGACTATGATGATATGCTTCAATGGGTATACAAAGCCTTTGGTGATTTTCCGGACATTCTGGCCAATTATCAGGAACGTTTTCTGTATTTCCTGGTGGATGAATTTCAGGATACGAATGGAATTCAGATCGATATTCTCAAAAAACTGATTGATCATGAATGGCTCGATCGTCCGAATGTATTTGTGGTCGGAGATGATGACCAGGCGATCTTTCGATTCCAGGGTGCTAACATTAAAAATCTTTTTGATTTCAAAGAGCAATATGATCCTCATATTGTTTTGCTGGAAGAAAATTACAGAAGCTCCCAAAAAATACTTAACGCTGCGCGCAAAGTCCTTGCGCCTGTAGAAGATAGTCTTTCAAGATTAATCTTCGGCGAACCTAAGAAGTTAAAAGCATCCGGTCCGTTTGCCGCTCATCCTCAACAAGTCAGTATTCATACCTATCCGACTGTGGCCTTTGAGAATGCAGATATTTTCCATCAGATGAAGAGATGGCATGAAACGCAAACTGAAGGTTCAGTAGCTGTGCTTTATACTAAACATGATTTAGGGACAGATCTTGCCATTGCGTTGAAAGGTGCAGGAATTCCATTTCAGACATTACGTTCTGCAGATGCTTTACAGCAACCCATCGTGCAACACATTCTTGACATCCTGTCTTGTCTGCAAATGCTGACTGAAGGTGCCGACAATGACGATGCACTATTGTACCGGATTCTTCATCTCAAATACCTGGATCCGAAATCCACTGATCTACAGCGATTGATTTTAGCATACACTGCAAAAGAAAGAGATGACAAATCCACACTATTTATGTGGCTGGGGGATCCTGAAAAACTTGATAAAATTTCTTTTCAGCACAGACCGTGGATTGACACACAGTTTTCAATACTGAATGAAGCAACAGCCAATTATTATACCACAACATTGATCTGGCTTGTAGAATGGATTGTTCATCGTTTTGGGATCATGCAATGGGTTTTGAAACAGCCTGAAAAATTTATACATCTCTACACGATCAAATCATTTTACACTTTTGTCGAACAGGAAGCTTCAGGACATCAATCCTATAAAGCTGCAGATCTGATTGAAACCTGCCAGATGATGGTGGATTACAATATCCGGTTGTCCGTGCAGGAACTGGCTGCAAATCCTACAGGTATTCATCTTTCTACCTTACATGGGGCCAAAGGATTAGAATATGATACTGTTTTCATCAAAAACTTTGTGGAGACAGAATGGGAAAAGAAAAGGGCCAACAACCGGCAGTTTTCATTTCCCGATAATCTGGTCAAAACTGAAAATCAGAAAAGCCATCTTGAATCCGGACAGGATGTCGAAGATCATGATCGTCGCAGGCTCATGTATGTGGGTATGACACGCGCAAAGAAAGAACTCTATCTCTCCTACGCAAAGAAACGCGATGAAAGCAAGTGGCTTACCCCAAGTAAATATCTCACTGAGATCACTCAGGACGATCCCCAGATTGCACAAAATGAAATCGCCACAGATGAAGATATTCTAGCGGAGTACCTGGTCGCGCGCATGTCGGGTCAACAGGCCGTCAATCTTGAAATGGATAGTGAGGAAATCAAAAGACGTGTTGAACATTATGTGCTCAATGTCTCTGCGCTCAATCAATATCTCGAGTGTCCTTTGAAATTTTATTATGAAAAAATATTACTTATTCCGGCTTCGCAAAAACCATATCTGATCTTTGGTTCTGCATTGCATGATGCGTTGCAAAAATTATTTGACAGGCGATTTAAAGGAGGAAATAAAGATGCCGGACTAGATTACCTGTTGTGGACTTTTGAGAATTATATGGACCGCGAAAAGCACCGGTTTACAAAAATGGAATTTGCTGATCAGGTGACATATGGTAAAAAAACATTGACACAATATTATAATTATTATGCTTCAAGCTGGTCAGAGGATGTGGCCTATGAAACCGAATATCGCATCCGGGATATCCAGATAGAAGGTGTACCGGTGACAGGTTTTATTGATCGCATTGATAAGCTGAATAGTGATATCCGGGTATATGATTACAAAACAGGACGTACAGATAAATTTTATCAAAAACTAAAACCCCATTCAGAAAAAGAACCTGGTGGAGGTCCGTATTGGCGGCAGATGGTCTTTTATGATCTGATGTTACAAAAAGACCCGCGCATCCATCGGCATTTGACAGCAGGATATATACAGGCACTCGAACCGGACAAGGATGGAAAATTTATTGAACGTGAAGTAAAAATCACAGATGATGATCGCGCATTTGTGACCCAACAAATTGTTGAAACATATCAGAAAATTCAGAAGCTTGAATTTGAAAAAGGATGCGGAGAATGTGAATGGTGCAGAATGCATGATTTGAATCCCCCTCTTATGGCTGAAGAAGATTCTGGTGATGAATAGGAAGGGGCAAAGAGCAAACGGCAGTAAGAAAGAGATTTATTCCGCCAGGATTTTGTCACCGAATTTGAAGCGGGCCTAAATCCTCTCATTAATTTCACAATTCATTTGACAAAATCTGATTGCTACCGATGCTGACACCATTTGTCAATGCAGCAGTAGGAGACAAGCGAAGTATAAACTCAGTCAGGTTTGCATCATTGGACAAGCCGATTTTCTTTCGCAGACGATAGCGGCTTCCTTCGACACCGCGAACAGAAATATTTAATAAAGGTGCGATTTCTTTTGTGCTCAGGTTCATTCTCAGATAGGCACATAGCTTTAGATCGCTGGTGCTGAGTTGTGGAAAGCTTTCCCGAAGATGTTTCAAAAAATCCACATGCACCTGATCAAAATGATGTGCAAAATGTTCCCAGTCCTCATCAAGCTTAACATCGAAATTGACCATGTTTAGTAATTGCTGAACTTCTTTTTTTACGCTATGATCAGGTGATTTCTCACGTATCTGATGCAATCCTTCCTGGACAGCCAATAATATTTCAGCTTTTTGCACAAGGTGCATTGTCGTAAGTGCCAATTCCTGATTTTTATATTTAATCTCCACTTCATACTTTTCATTTTGAATTTCAGATAATGCTGCTTTTGATAGTTCAGCTTCCCGAATAGCATTTGCTTCTTTCTCCTGATGGGTGAATGTCATCTGTGCTTTTTCAGTTTCAAATTTTTTTCGTTGACGCCACAGAAAGCCTGCAAAAAATCCGAGGATGCCTAAACCATAAAACAACTTTGCAGTAGTGGTTTTAAACCAGGGAGGCCGGATTCTGAATATGTAAGAAACAATATTACTCTCTATACCATCCTTGATTCTGGCTTGTGCGTGAAAAGTATAAGTGCCTGTAGCCAGCGATGTAAAATCCTTTCGAGTATCTGAATTCCACGGTGACCAATCTTCTTCTAAACCTTCAAGCTTTGTCCGGAACTGAATGAGATAAGGAGTTTTATATTCAGTTGCTGAAAATGAAAAACCCAGATTATTGAGATTAGATTCAAGCTCATGAGGTTCGCTAACCCCTAAAGTCCGGTTTGGAAGAAAATTTCCACCGAACAAAACAGAATCCTGATTCCTACTGGCCTTCACAGCATCAAGTAGTATCTGCAGAGTGCCAGGTGGATTTGTATCAGGGTGGGCATCATAATGCACAAAACCATCTTCTGTGCCAAAGAGCACATTGTTTTCATCTATAGGATAAATAAATTCAAATCCACCGACAAGTTTTCCTTCCAGCTCGGGGAAAACTTTCTTTTGTACCTGCTTTTTTACACCCAGGTCATCAATCACTAACAAGCCTACTTCTTCGTCTATCGCATACCAAATATTCCCCTTGACATCTTCCTTCATCGCCTTTACCCGATGATTCCCTCCTATAATATTATTGAATAATGTATCCGGAATAAAATGATTCTGCGAAGCATCAAATGTATACACACCTCTTTCTGTGCCGAATACAGCCCTGCCTGCAATGCTAAATACATAATTGTTCAAATTGGAAGGCAAGCCACCGGACTGATCAAAGAATTTTATGTCGGGATCATATTTTGATGCCTCATCCCAAATGACATGATAAAGGCCTCTGTAAGGATGAGAAACCCATATCGAACCATCGGCATCTTTCACCATAATTCTGCATGATTCATGTATCCCATTTATTTTCTGGTCATATACCCAACGATCATTAATCCTTTTATACAAGACTAACCCGGTGTAGGTACCCGCCATCATATAATGGTCATTTAATGGAATATATATCCATGTACCCGGCTCTGTTGAGATAGATGAAGCTTTATTTTGATTCAATTGAAAAGCACCTTCATGATGACCCATCAGGATCTCATGTTCCAATGTTGTAAATCCCCAAACTTGTCCTTCGCCATGGATGACTCGCTGAAACAATGGACCCTTGTGAGGATCATAATAAGATTGCCACGGAGCTACATATGCACCGTTAGAAACTCCGAGGTACAATAGGTGATTAAAAACTGCTGCACTATAACCCGTAGCATGCAGTTCATTATCCGGAAAAATGGTGGTGAACTTTGAATCCAATACAACACAGTCAATTCCATTGTCAAGGCCAAGCCAAAGATTCCCATCCCTATCACAAAAAGTACTGAGGATATTATTATTCTGCAGCCCGGTCTTTTTATTTAAATGCCTGTATAACCGTCGTTGTTTATCTATAACCATCAACCCATCCAGTGAAGTACCGAGTGCAATATTTCCATCCACCAATCTGGTAGAGGAGTAAATGCGGTTTTGGATTAATATATCATCGTGCGCTGTCATCCATCTCCCGGAACCATGGTCTGTCAGGTAGCACATTCCATTCTTCAATGAACTAAACAGAATGGTATCTTTTGTCCATTCTATTATTCCTGTTATGGCACTTTCCAGACCTAATATGTGGGTGAAGGGCATAAAGGAATCATTTTTAAAAACTAGTAGATCATGATTTCCCTTTTGAAGGAAAAGACCATGGGTTGTAGATACAAGGGAAAGCAAATCACTACTCACCTCATGTATTTTCATTTGACCACCGGTATATTCAAAAACGGAACGATTTGTCCTAAAGAAAATATTGCCTTCATAAAAAACGATATCCCATACATCCTCAAATGAGCGGTTACCGGGCGGTAATAATCCGGTAAGAGAATGATAAATCAGGACACCATTGTCTCCGGGAAAGAAATAACCAATTTCACTTTGGGCTCCGATATAAATACGGTTGTCCTGATCAATTGCTACTGACCTTACAATAGTATGGTTAGAAACAGGGAAGGTTGACCACTCATTCCCGTCAAATCGAAGTAAACCGTCATTATTCGCAAAGTATATCTGCTTTGCTTTATCCTGAGCTGCTTCCCAGTTTTGAGTTCCTGACTTATAAACCTTATGGGGATAATTCCAGATCGGAGGTATACCTATATTGACACTCTGGGACACTAACACTGAAGGCCAAAGTATTACAGCCATCAAACAGCTGATTATAGTTTGAATATTCCTTCCCTGAGTACCCACGTTTAGAATAATATTTGGTTTGTCGTAACCATTTTAACCATTTTTCTCAATAAAATCAAGGGATATCAATTCACTGTCGTAGTCAAGTTGTAGCTAAAGATACTCTACAGCGTAGTTTAAACGTAATCATTAATTGGGAGATTTCGATTTTAAACAATCATATTTGACGGCTTTTTAACTATAAAGCAAATTTTTATTCTCAAGCTGAAAAAGAAACTGATATGTTTAAAAACCTACTCTCCATTTTGACTTTCCTCTTTGTTGTAGCCATTGTTGAAGCCCAAACCACTATTTTGGACTTTGAGGCTCCAGGGACGTCTACCACTTTTCAATATTTTGGAAGTGGCCTTGATGGTACACTCAATCAGGCAGTTGCTAACCCTGATGCTTCAGGCGAAAATACCAGTAGTATGGTAGCCATGTTTATCAAACCCGCAGTGGCTGAAGTTTGGGCCGGAGCGTATTCAAACCCAAACCCGACTACTCCGGTTAGTCTCACCTCTGCTAATAAGGTATCCATCAAAGTATGGATGGATCACATTGGATCTCTTTCCCTCAAGTTGGAGAACTCGACAGATGGAGGCCCCAGCTGGGTTGTAACGGTACCTAACACAAAAATCAACGAGTGGGAAACCCTTGTTTTTGATGCTACACTTCCTTCTAACGAAGCACCAAATGCCCCTGCGGCAGGCTACACCTACGCAACCATCACCTTGTTTTTCGATTTTGGGGTTGCAGGAACAGGCACAGATGTGGTAAGTTTCTTCGATGATGTCACTGTCTTGACACCACCGCCTGTAGTCACGACTATTCTCGATTTTGAAGCACCCGAAACATCATCTACCTTCCAATATTTTGGAAGCAATCTGGATGGTACACTTAACCAAATAGTAGCTAACCCTGATGCATCAGGCGAAAATACAAGCAGCATGGTTGCACAATTCATTAAACCTGCAGTCGCAGAAGTTTGGGCAGGTGCATTTTCAAACCCTAACCCGACCACTCCTGTTAATCTTACCGTTAATAATAAGGTGGCGATCAAAGTTTGGATGGATCACATTGGCTCATTGAGCCTGAAACTTGAAAACTCATCCGATGGTGGACCCAACTGGATCATTACTGTTCCCAATACAAAAGTCAATGAATGGGAAACCCTGCTTTTTGATGTCTCCCTTCCCTCTCTAGATCCACCCAATTCACCCTCTGCAGGATATACCTACGCCACAGTTACTTTGTTTTTTGATTTTGGCGCTATAGGGACGGGTACCGACGTGACCTCCTACTTTGATGATATCGTAGCTCTCGCTCCTCCGCCGGTGATCACCACTATTCTTGATTTTGAAGCCCCTGAAACCGGCACAGTATTTCAATACTTCGGCAGTGCACTTGATGGCACATTTACTACAATCATTCCTAATCCGGATGCTTCAGGTATAAATACCAGTAACATGGTGACACAATATCTGAAGCCGGCAGTGGCCGAGGTGTGGGCAGGTGCTTTCAGCAATCCTAATCCAACAATTCCTGTTACACTTGAATCCAATAGCCAGGTCTGCAT
>JBDUAU010000417.1:0-2102 GCA_040004485.1 Saprospiraceae bacterium | reverse complement strand
CGTGGGATTTATCTGTGCGATGTGGTTAGTAGATATTACAGGATGGACTCAGACACCTATGCAATTTATCGTCAGTGGTGTTGCATCGGTGATCATGGGTATTTATTGTATTACCATGCCGGCCTGCAAGCCTGCCGGGAAAAGTAAAGATGCATCATGGATATCTTCCCTGGGTCTTGATGCGCTTGTATTATTCAAACAAAGAAAGATGGCTATCTTTTTCATTTTCTCCATGTTACTTGGTGCGGCATTGCAAATCACAAATGCGTTTGGCAAACCATTTCTTGATGATTTTGGGAGTAATGAAGCTTTTAAAAATTTATTTGCCGTCACGCATCCTAATATACTGATTTCAGTGTCACAAATATCCGAGACATTATTTATTCTTACGATTCCGTTTTTCCTTCGACGGTTCGGTATAAAGCAGGTCATGCTGATGAGCATCTTTGCCTGGGTCTTCCGTTTTGGATTATTCGGCATTGGGAATCCGGGCGGTGGATTTGTATTCCTTTTACTGTCCATGATCATTTATGGAATGGCCTTTGATTTTTTCAATATATCAGGTTCGTTGTTTGTAGAAAAGGAGGCGGATATAAAAATCAGAGCCAGTGCACAGGGATTATTCATGCTGATGACCAATGGCCTCGGCGCGTTTTTTGGTGGCATGCTGAGCGGTTGGGTCGTCGATCATTTCACTATCGATGGGGTGAAACAATGGCCAAGCATCTGGTTCACATTTGCTGCATACGCTCTAGTGCTCGGTATTGTCTTCCAATTTGTGTTTAAATACAAACATGATCGTGCCCAGCCTGAGACGATTAAACATTAGTTTCCGTTTGTCCCTAAATCCCCTAAAGGGGACTTGATATTATTTCAAGGAGTTGAGTTCCCAAATGACATCTATTGATAAATGAATATATCTGGTTGGACAAGAATTAAAGTCTCATTTAGGAGCAAAAAATTACTTTCACACCTGCAATGACACACAAACCATACATCATAGGCATCACTGGCGGCAGTGGTTCAGGGAAGACCAGAATCATTCACGAGCTCAGGGAATTATTTTCCGAAGAAAGGTTATGTATTATTTCCCAGGATGAATATTATCATCCGCGTGACATGCAGGTCTGGGATGATGCCGGGTATCAGAATTTTGATCTTCCCGGTTCAATTGATGACCGTGCTTTTACGGAGGATATTAAAAAACTGATCAGCGGGAAGGAAGTCCGGAAGGCACAATATGTATTCAATAATCCAAATAAGGAACCTGTCTACCTTGTATTCAAACCGGCACCGATCATTATCGTCGAAGGTTTATTCGTTTTTTATTTCTCTGAAATCAGTGAACTGCTTGATTTGAAACTTTTCATTGATGCCGAAGATGTGATCAAATTGAAACGCAGGATCATCCGCGATGCCGGTGAACGTAACTATCCACTCGAAGATGTCCTTCATCGCTACGAGTTTCATGTCCTTCCTTCCTACAAATCATACATCGAACCTTTCAAGCAGCAAGCCCATCTTGTGATCAACAACCACACAAGTTATTACAGGGCTATTGAAGTATTGGCAGCTGTGATTGAAGTGAAAAGCAAACAGGCCTTAGACGATAGTCTTATCGTATGAAAGTATAAAACGGAAATAAAAAAAGAAGAAGAACGTAAGCCGTAGTCTCAGATTACGGCTAACGTTCTTCTTTTTTTATCCAAAATCCAATGCTTCGACACTTCGACTCGGCTCAGTGCACCGTCTGCCTCGCTCAGCCTTGTGCTTCAGCTCTATAACCATCCAAAATCCAAAAATTTGTGATATTATTTATTGAGGACAATACTATTCGTTATGATTTTGTAGACATCCGATAATTCAGGATGGTTTTCCAAAAGATGAAGATGCTTTTCAATCGTTTTATCGTCGCCTCTCACAGCTGGGCCTGTCTGACTTTCTTTCGGCCCTGATAAAATGGCTTTACTAAATGTCTCCAGGATCAGCGGCTTTAAGATTTCAAATGGCAGTTGATGTTCCTTGCAAATCGATTCCGCCAGAGTGAGCATGTGATTAGAGAAATTGTTTGCAAATACTGCAGCCACATGAAGGATGGATTT
>JBDUAU010000025.1:0-6991 GCA_040004485.1 Saprospiraceae bacterium | reverse complement strand
AAGTTGAGTAATAGTAGTAGACGTACCACAAAAAATGGATGCGACCGTGAATAAAATAATAGAGGCTGTAAAATAATTTTTTCGTCCAAACTTTGCACTCAGCCATCCCGACATCGTAATCATAATCACATTTGCAGCTGCATATCCTGTCACCACCCAACTGATATCACCAAGCGTCGCACCGAGGTTTCCCATCATCTGTGTCAGTGTGACATTCACGATTGACATATCGATGAGTTGCAACAAGGATGCTGTGACAACGGTAACGATCACGATCCACTTTTCAAGCGTTATTTTGGCCATGAGAAAATTATGGTAATAAAAAATATGCCTTCAATGATTTATCGACTTGCTCCTTCAGTAGTTGATTTCTCAATCGGATCTGTATTGCCTGATGAAGCATAATTTCCAAGCACAACTTTTACATATACGCTCATCCCCGGTCTCAAATCGGCCAGTTCATTATTATCATTATTCAATTCGATTTTGATCGGTATGCGTTGTACTACTTTCACGTAATTACCTGATGCATTATCTGCAGGTATAAGTGAAAATCTCGATCCGGTAGCAGAAGAAAATGACGCCACTTTACCTGTTATTTTTTTATCCGGAAATGCGTCTACCTTCACTTCGACCTTCATGCCTGTTTTTATTTTACTGACCTGCGTTTCTTTGAAGTTGGCCACGATCCATATATTTTTATCATTGACCACTGAACATAATGGCTGCCCTGCCTGAATTAATTGTCCCGGCAATGCATTCTTTTTTGAAACGATTCCATCAAAAGGTGCGACAATGGTAGCATATGTAAGTTGCAGCTTAGCGTAATTAAGATCCGTTTGTCTTTGTTTGATGATGCTTTCGGCGACTGATATCTGTTTATTTGCCGCACCTGTTTTAGATGATGATTCTTTTTGAAATTGCATCGCCGTTTCTATTTGCTTGTCCAGTGATTCTTTTTCAGTCTTCACCTTGTCAAATTGCTGCTGCGTAGTCGAGCCCTCTGCCAGCATCTTCTTGTACCGGTCAAGTTCACGTTGAGCACTTTCAAGCCGAACCTTGAGTTCATCGATTTTAAATGTACTCGTGGCCCCACCTTCTTCTACTGAATAAGCACTGGCTTTAGTAGATCCAAGACCTGCCTGAGCATTCAAAAGAGCAGCTTCAGCTTGTTCAACTTTAATCATGAGATCCCGATCATCCAGAACGACAAGTGTATCTCCCATTTTTACAGACTGATTATCTGAAAAATTAACCTTAGCAATATATCCGGAGACTCGGGCCGTAACCGGACTGATGTCTGTATCGAGCTGCGCATCATCTGTGGTTTCAAATCCCTTTGATTCACGATATTTCATATAGCCATACACTGCCGCGATAGCCAATATCGTAAGGAATATAATCCGTGTGAGTAGTTTCCGGCTACTTTTAGTTTTATTTGTTTCTTCCATTTGTAATGAATGATGATTTTAATGACCTGTTGTAATATTTAAAGTTGCCACAGCGATCCCCAGTTGTATTTGATGCATACGTTGTGTTAATGTTGCCTGCTTTTCTTCGTTTAGTTCACTTAGGTAATCAGCTGTAGTGATCGTTCCGCTATCGAGCTGGTTAGCTTTTGTTTTACTTATGGATACACGTTTTGATATGATGGCGTCATCTATTTTTGACATCTCTTTTAGTTTTTCGATTTCACCATTCTGTTGAATGAGGGTTGAATTGAGATTTAATTGAAATAATTCTCTTTGCTCATCAATCATTTTTTGCTGAATCACCAGGTTGTTCCGGTCATACGAGAGATTGTAGAGGCTGCTTACATTCCATGTCAGGCTGATGCCAACCAGTCCAAAGAATCTCATTTTTTGATTGAGAAAATCAAATCCCGGTCTGCCATATGCGCCATCACCAAATGCTGACAGCTTTGGATGAGTTTTACTGGTTGATAGTTTTATTCGTTCACCAAGCAGACCTTGTTGAAAGGATAACAATTTAAGTTCAGGTCTCATGATTTCTCCATTTATGGATTCTAATGAAGAAGGCAGATCAGCAAAGTTTGTATTTTCATCCACAGTTCGATTGATGAACAAGGAGAGGACCTGGCATAGCGTTTTTAATTTCGAATTGACATCAATCTTCTTTTGATCAGTCTTTAGCATTTCAGCATCAAGTTCGTCCAGATCACTTTGCAGCATCAACCCGTTGCGCACAGAGGAAGACATTTTCATTTGCCTGCTTTCAATATCTTTTGCATAAGAGTTGAGTACTTCTATGTTTTCTTTGGTCAGCAATATATTCCCATAGAGTTGCAGGATTTTTTCTTTGACTTTATACAGTTCAACTTCATTTTTCTGTATTTCAGTTTCGGTATTTGCTTTATCTGTATTTTTTTGCTGATTGCTGAGTCCGCCGTCAAATATTGTCTGATTGATCTGTAGTCCAAAACTATATTGATCCTTGGGAAATACAATGGACGGAAATCCTTCAAAATCAAACGAAGGTACTTCTGATTGATAGGTAGCTTTTAAATTAAAGTTGATCTGTGGCAACCATGATCCATTGATGCCTTTCTGATTATTTAATCCGATCGCCTGGAGGTACCCTTTTTGTTTTGCTAAAGGATAATTGTTTGTGGCAAGCGTCAGACATTCATCCAGCGTAATAGAATTGGCATCTTGTGCAAGCGTATTGGTTTCAAACGACAATAGCAAAAAAGCAATAAATAGAAATGGATGCCATGCATATGGCCGTGTGTCCGATTTTTTCATGATTGTATTTTATTAAACCACCTTTGATGAAATTCCTTTAATAAAAATGGAAGCAAACATCTTTGATTGATCTTTAAGTTTCTGATATTTCTTTGGCGAGAACTCAAGAGTGTCACTATCGGTATGTTCAGAAATAATAGTCTTGCGTATACTGAGTAATGTATCTATAAAAAATTCTGCATGTTTCGTGACATCATCCAGTGAGAATTCATTACGCTGGATACCTGATGTCAGGATCTCAGAGATCATATTTATTTCTTCCTTTTTGAATTCCTGTAAAACACAGCCAATCTGCGGTTTGATTTCCAAAAAGCTACCATAACTGAATTTTCCCAGGGCAAGCATCTTTTCTAAAACTGCAATACGAAGGTTGACGTATTCATTGAGAACAAATCCTGCATTCTCTGATGAGTGAATGATTTTCTTCATTTCCTGAACAAAGAGAATTTGTTCCTTTTCGATCACCGCCGTGAAAATGGTTTCCTTATCCTTAAAATAATAGTAAAGAGAAGCCTTTGACATCCCTATGTCACTGGCAATATCGACCATTGCTGTTTTGGCTAGTCCGTAATGGCTAAAACGTTTCTGAGCAGCTGTCAAAATCTGCTCTAATTTCACATGCGACCGATCCGACTCCTTTTCTACCATTTGACTATTTTGGAATAAAAGTCAAAGATAGAGTGGATATTCTGAATTTCCAAATACTCTTGAAGTATAAAATTCTAATGCTGGAATAGCGCCCAGGACAGTGTGGCACACCTAGGTGTGCCACACCTAAGTGTGCCACACTGTCTCAATACATTGATTATCAAAGGCTACAAGTATTTATGCACATACTCGTGTGGAGAACTATTTTTCATCCATTAATTGGCGATTTTCCGGTTCCAAATTCTGATTTGGTGATATTTAGGCAGGGCGGAATAAATGACGGAAATTTGGGACAGCCAGTTTGTATTTGGCTGAAAAGCAAGTGGAAAAATCAGAAAAATGGATTTTAAAATATGATTTTGAATCAGGGCACGTCAAGACTTCACTTTGTAAGTCAGTTTCTAAATAACTTACTCAAAACAAAATCTTTACAGGATCAACATTCACTTTTTCAAGATTGATCTTGAATTATATATTTGTAAAAAACTAAAAATTCTTGAATTGGGACGTAAACTTTCAGGACATAGAAAACAGATCCGAAAGTGATAATCGTTTATCCACCTCAGGCCTTCCCTTTCCATCCAGTCTGATGGAGACACATTCAGTATCTGCATCATGTTCCAGGAATAAATAATATCCCTTCTGAGCCACTTCTGTCAGGAAAGGAGTTTTTTCCTCAAGCGTAACCAGCGCACGGATATCATAACCCATGATATAAGGCAATCCAACATGATGTGCCGATGGAATCAGATCAGCTGCATAAATAATTGTTACATCTTCATTTACCTTTATTTCAGGCAACATCATCGATTCAGTATGCCCATACGAAAACCTGATCTTTATGAAATCATTCCATTGATGACCTTGCACCTCCGGAACATAATGCAATACACCGGCATCTTTCAATGGAACAAAATTTTCCTTCAGAAATGAGGCACGCTCCCTTGCATTGGGATTGTATGCCCAGTCATAATGCCTTTGCGTCGTCCAGTATTTAGCATTTGGAAAAGTAGGGGAGAGGCTGCCATTTACATCTTTCTTCACTGCCCCTCCGACATGATCAAAATGAAAATGGGTGAGGATTACATCTGTGATATCATCTGTTGAATAACCCGCTTTCTGCAATGAACTTAAGAGTGATTCATTGCCATGAAGAAAATAGTGACTAAAAAACCGTTCATCCTGTTTATCCCCCAGACCTGTATCAATCAAAATACGCTGATCCCCGGAGTCAATCAGAAGGCATCGCATTCCCCAGCTGCAGAGATTATTCTCGTCAGCAGGAATCATCTTCTGCCACAAGGTTTTAGGGATGACACCAAACATGGCCCCACCGTCCAGCTTGAAGCGGCCTGTTTCAATGGGGATGATTTTCATGCTAAAACCCGATTTTCTTTTTATCAGACTTATCGCCGGATTTTATCTGGGCAAGTTGAAGGGCCGCCACAGCAGCTTCAACGCCTTTGTTTCCGTAAGTACCACCGGCGCGATCACGGGCCTGCTCATATGAAGTTGTAGTCAGAACACCAAAAAGTATAGGGATTCCGGATGCGATGGATAACTGCATGATTCCATTTGCCACGGCGGTAGCTATGTATTCATCATGCCTCGTTTCGCCTTGCACGATGCAACCCAGGCAAATAATAGCATCTTTTTTATCCGCTTTCATCAATAGTCTGGCACCCCACGGAAGTTCGAAAGATCCCGGGATAAAAAGAACTTCAATGTTTTCAGGAATCACACCTGCCGATAATAAAGTCGATTTCGCACCTTCAAGAAGTGCATTCGTAATGTCTTCATTCCACCGTGACACAACAATGCCGATTTTGAATGGCTTGCCATCAGGCAAAACGGGAGGATTGGTAGGAGCATGTTTAGAAGCCATGATCAGCGTGCTTCAGCTCGTGCAATGTATTTATCAATGGACAGAGCCTCATTACTATCCGGATACTTTGACTTAATCTTTTTATAGATTTCTAGAGCTTTGCTGTATTCACTCTGAGTTTCATATAGCATAGCTAATTTCTTTAGGTAATACGGAGTTAGTAATTCATTTTCAGAAGCCTCTGCAGCTTTCTTATAATTGTCTACGGCCTTGTCCATTTGATTCAATTCAGAATACACATCACCCAATGCACCATGCTTCATGACAGGACCAATGATCCCATTAGGTTTGAAATCATTGAGGAAAGAAAGTGCTGCATCAAAATTTCCAAGGTTGAGATAGGAAATACCTGCATAATAGTTAGAAAGATTAGCTGCCTTGGTTCCCTTATAATCTGAGATGATTTTAAGAAACCCGCTATACCCACCACCCGGATTGTCAAGTGCTAAATTGAATGAATCCTGCTCGAATTGAACCTGAGCCATCCACATTTGAGCCATTGCTTTTTCTTCTTTGGGCTGCATGATCAGATTGTGATATACAAACCAGCCTCCAATGATTAAAACAATACCGGCCACAACACCCAGAATAATCTTTTGATTGTCCTCGAAAAATATACTCAGCTTCGTCCTGGCTGTGGCCAGATTGATCAGTGTTTCGTCGTCTTTCTTTATCTGTTTTCTCTTAATAGCCATTGATGTATACGTTTTTTAAAAAGTGGTGCAAAGGTAATTAATCCTTTGAGCCTCTGCCCCTGAAATGGGGACGAATTTAAATATTTTGTTATTTGATTATTTGAACCCACTGATGATAACTTGAGTCAAATCTATTCCCCGGTAACTAAGCTGTAGCAAAAGGTTGAGGGGTAGCAGGTCGAAGTATCAGGGGCAGGGGGTCAGGGTGATTCTAATCTTTGATATAAGGATAGTCCCCCTGAACATAATTGTCAGTATATAATTCCGAAGCAGGTGGAAATTTAGATTCTTCAGCAAAAGTCTCCGCTTCATCGATCTCTTTAAGTATAGCTTTATCAATATCCTCTAACTCAGACGTTTTCAATAGCTTATGCTCATTTAAATAGGCTTTAAGGTGATCAATAGGGTCCCTTTCTTTATAATTCTCCACCTCTTCAGCCGATCTGTATTTAGCAGGATCAGATACTGAATGTCCACGGTAACGATATGTCTTGATTTCGAGTAGATAGGGTCCCTTTCCTGACCTGACATAAGCAGCAGCCTCGGATAAGGCCTGGTGTGTTTTCATCACATCCATTCCATCTACAGCAGAACTGGGCATTTCGTACGAAAGACCCAATTTATACATATCGGTGACATTACTACTCCTTGTCACTGAGGTCCCCATCGCATAGAAATTATTCTCACAGATATACAATACCGGCAGCTTCCATAGCATGGCCATATTGAATGATTCATGCAAAGATCCTTGCCTGGCAGCACCTTCTCCGAACATTGTAAGGCATATATTGTCAGTAGATCTGTACTTCTCAGCAAAGGCTATCCCAGTGCCAAGAGGTATTTGAGCACCAACGATTCCATTGCCCCCAAAATAATGATGCTCTTTAGAAAAAAAGTGCATCGAGCCACCCTTTCCTTTGTTTACACCGGTTTCCTTTCCGAAAAGCTCAGCCATACAGGCCTGGCTTGTAACACCCCTGGACAATGCAATACCGTGC
>JBDUAU010000038.1:0-2108 GCA_040004485.1 Saprospiraceae bacterium | reverse complement strand
TCTTCTGAGGTATAGAGGGGCTCTTGTACTAATTCAGACTCACCTTGTCTGCCCTGATGTTTGCGGTTGAAATAATCGGCATCTTTTTCCTGGATAAATGCACCATCGAGTAGCATAATCGCACACAGACTCCTGGTGGCATGTGTCGAATGAATATTTCCCTTGAAACCTTTCTTGACCAATAGGGGTAAGCGTCCTGAATGATCCATATGGGCATGGGACAAGACAACACAATCGATGTCAGTAGGATTAAACAGGAACTCACTATTGTCCCTAAGATCTTCTTTATAGCTGCCCTGGAATAATCCACAATCGAGAAGGATTGTATAGCCGTTGTCAAGCGTAACAAGATGGCTACTGCCGGTCACTTGCCGGGCTGCTCCGCAAAATTTTATTTTCATATTTGAAATATAGTAGAATGGATTAATGTCGTGAAGGTAGAGAGTTCTCTTCGGAGTTCAGGTTAGGAACCTTTAAATAGCGTAGAAATGATTTCAAGTGGCAGACACAGTCTGCCTTTAGGAGATTTCATAGTGGAAGGGGCGACAACATATTAATTTGAAGTTAGGAAACTTCAAATAGCGGAATCTATAACTGTCTTACATCCTGACTGTCTTACACACTTACTTTCTTACACCTTGTCAGAAGGTTTGCCCATGAAAAAGAAAATGATTCCCAGGACGATGATTCCGCCTCTGATCATCCATGCTTTATCAGGTCCCCATGTATTGATCCAATTGAGGAACATAAAATTCATCTGAAGGAAATAAAGGACAGAAGATAAAATTCCGGCTACAAGTAAGATAACTCCAAGAGTGCGCATGATGAGGATAGTTTGGTTTAATACTATGATGCGAGAAGGGAAGGAATTACACAATTAAATATTACCTATTGGGGATGATTTCGACCTGCAGACACAGTCTGCTTTTAGGAGATTTCATAGTTGAGGGAGCTTCAATATATTGATTTGAAGTTAGGAAACTTCAAATAGCGGGAAAATATTGATTTGAAGTTAGGAAACTTCAAATATCGAATACTGTTTACTGACCGATTACCGATTACCGATCACCGATTATTTGCTCGTGAGCATGCTCTTAAAGTAAGACCTGTTAAGTCGTGCGATATGCGAAACGGAAATTTCTTTTGGACATTCAGCTTCACATGCGTATGTATTCGAGCACTTACCAAAGCCTTCTTTGTCCATTTGAGATACCATGGCCTGCGCACGACGTTCGTTTTCAATGGCGCCCTGAGGCATTAAAGCGAGATGAGAAAATTTAGCAGCTGTGAATAGCATCGCGCTACCATTTGGACAAGCTGCTACACAAGCACCGCAACCAATGCAGGCTGCTGCATCCATGGCTTCACCGGCCTGATCCTTTTCGATTGGGATCGTATTGGCATCGACAGCCTGGCCTGTATTGACAGAAATAAATCCACCGGACTGAATGATCCTGTCAAAGGATGAACGATCCACGACGAGATCGCGGATCACAGGAAATGAACTTGCGCGGAATGGTTCTATCCAAATGTGATCCCCGTCCTTGTAATGACGCATATGAACCTGGCATGTCGTCGTGCCTTTCACCGGACCATGAGGTCGGCCATTGATCACCATACTACATGCGCCACAAATTCCCTCGCGACAATCATGTTCGAATGCCACAGGTTCTTTTTTAGCATCAATCAATTCCTGGTTTAGGACGTCAAGCATTTCCAAAAATGACATATGCTCATTAGCTGTCACAGGATACGTTTCAAAAGAACCTTTTTCTTTCGAAGATCTCTGACGCCAGATATGTAGTGTAAGTTTCATTTCAATGTATTTAATTGCCTGTTCACTATTTTTGCCGCTAATTGCGCTAATTAACGCAAATTATTTTTTTCACTTTTTCACTTTCCATAAATTCAAACTAATTAATTCACTTTTCACTCTTCACTCTGGTTGCTGAGCTGCGGTTGGTGAGCTGGGCACAAGGATAAGAGAAAGGAAGTCGAAGCATTGCACAAGGCTGAGTTGAGTTTAGCTGGTCGAAGCATTGCACATTGCACATTGCACATTGCTCATTACTCATTACTCATTACTCATTACTCATTACTCATTACTC
>JBDUAU010000322.1:0-7008 GCA_040004485.1 Saprospiraceae bacterium | reverse complement strand
TTGGATTTATGTAGGTGGCCCCTGATGTCGTTCCTCCATGTGATCCTGAAGGCTGTCCGGTTCCGCCGAGAGTAAGTGTTCCTGCAGATGAAATAAATGTGCTAAGGTTTGCAATGACGCCTGTGGTTATGGATAAATTTGAATTGACTGTGATTGCAATTCCTAAAGTTTTTGTTCCACTATTTGACAATATCAAATTATAAAAAGTAGTACTGACCGTACCACTTATAGATTGTGTAGTGCCATTAAAATTTACTGTGCTTGTATTAGCTGTAAATGTTCCATTGTTAGACCAATTTCCACTTACGCTTAATGTATTTGATCCCGTGATGGTCAGTGATGCTCCACTGTTAATGGTCAGATTATGACTTATCCCGCCCGCAACTCCTATGACAGGTTGATTAGCAGGTCCGGCAGGAATGATTACATCAGTGGTTGTTGTAGGTATGCCCCCACACCAATTAGTTGAAACATTCCAGTCTGTGCTGGTGATACCTAACCACGTGCCGGACGTACATGAACTGCCGGTTACATTTAATATTCCGGTTGCTGTAGATCCGAAATACTGTAAATTTTTATAGGTGGCAGCAGATGCAGTACTTCCCCACGACCCTGAAGGCTCCCCGATACCACCCAGAGTAAGGGAGTTAGCAAAGGATGTAAAAGTTCCAAGGTTTATAATTACTCCTGTAGCAACGGATAGATTTGCATTGATGGTAATTGAGGTTGCAAAAGTTTTTGTTCCACTATTCGAAAGAACTAAATTATTAAAGAGGGTAGTGACTGATCCTCCGATAGATTGTGTGGTCCCGTTAAAAGTGACTGTACTTGTATTTGCAGTAAATGTTCCGTTGTTAGACCAATTTCCACTTATGCTTAATGTATTTGATCCAGAGATGGTCAACGATGCTCCGCTGTTAATAGTGAGATTACGACTTAACCCGCCCGCTGCGCCTATAACTGGTTGATTGGTTGGCCCTGCTGGAACAATGATATCAGTTGTTGCTGTTGGTATGCCACCGCACCAGTTTGATGCTACATTCCAGTCTGTGCTTGTAGTCCCTAACCACGTACCTGTCGTACATGTACCGCCGGAAACATTTAAAATTCCTAAAGCTGTCGATCCAAAATATTGTAAATTTTTATTTGTAGCAGTGGATGCAGTGCTTCCCCATGAACCTGATGGTTGTCCGATTCCACCAAGTGTAAGTGTTCCCGCAGAAGATGTAAATGTGCCAAGATTAGCCGTAACTCCAAGAGCGATGGAAATATTGGCCGTGATTGTTGTTGTAATACCAAAAGTTTTTGTGCCACCATTGGAAAGAATTAAATTATTAAATGTGGTGCTGACTGAACCACCAATAGATTGTGCAGTTCCATTAAAATTTACGGTGCTTGTATTTGGGGTGAAGGTTCCGCTGTTGGACCAATTTCCACTGATAGCTAATGTATTTGATGCTGTGATTGTCAATGAGGCACCACTATTAATAGTAAGATTACGGCTCAATCCACCTGCATTTCCAATGATAGGCTGATTAGTAGGTCCTGAAGGAATGATGACATCCGTTGTTGATGTAGGTACACCACCACACCAGTTGGTGGCAACATTCCAGTCTGTACTTATTAGCCCTAGCCATGTTCCAGTCGTACACGTACTGCCCGATACGTTTAATATTCCTGTTGCCGTGGTCCCGAAATAAAGTGAATTTTTATAAGTAGCCGCTGATGCTGTGCTACCCCATGATCCGGCAGGTTGTCCAATTCCGCCAAGTGTAAGTGTTCCGGCTGAAGAAGTGAAGGTACCAAGGTTGGCAACGACTCCTGCAGCGATGGACAGATTTCCATCGACAGTTATTGCTATTCCAAGAGTTTTTGTTCCACTGTTCGAAAGAAGTATATTTTTAAATGCAGTGTTGGTCGAACCACCGATAGATTGAGCTGTTCCGTTAAATGTTACAGTGCTTGAATTAGGTGTAAATGTTCCATTGTTTGACCAATTACCGCTTACGGTTAGTGAATATGAACCTGTAACAGTTAATGACGCACCTGAGTTGATAGTGAGATTACGGCTTAATCCACCTGTTGCACCGATGACAGGTTGATTGGCAGGTGAAGAAGGAATTATTACATCTGTCGTTGCTGTCGGGATACCTCCGCACCAGTTGCCGGCGAGATTCCAGTCTGTGCTTGTCGTGCCTAGCCATGTGCCAGCCGTGCAGGAACCAGTACCTACATTTAATATTCCCGTTGCTGTTGAACCGAAATATTGTAGATTTTTGAAAGTGGCAGGAGAGGCAGTACTTCCCCACGAACCTGCAGGTTGTCCAAGTCCGCCTAGTGTGAGTGTTGTTGCCGAAGAAGTAAATGTTCCAAGATTTGCTACCGCGGTATTGTTGATCGTAATATTATTTGTTATTGCTGTCACACTATTAAATGTCTTTGTTCCCGAACCTGAAAGCAAAAGATTCCCGTAGACTTGGGCATTGTTCAGGATGGTAATGGATTGGCTTGATCCATAATATTCTATTGTGCTGGTTGCATTGATGACATATGTCCAATTGGTTGGAAGCGTATTCGTGCCTCCGACTCTAAATTTTGAACCACTACTGCATGTGAAGGTTCCTATTGTGTAACTTTTGTTTGCGGTAAAGCTGGAGATATCGAAAACAGCATTTGCATTTATCGTAAGATCACAGTAGGGAGAGTTACCGACCTCTTGTTCAAGATTTATATTTCGATTTAATACGACTCCACTGGTCGTTGTATTATTAATAATTAAGGATTGAAATATACATGTTCCACCAGTGCCGCTGATGGTCTGAGTGGATGTACCGTTAAAAGTAGTACTCGTCGCATCATTGCCCGAGCTAACCATATTAAAAATATTATTTACAATTAAGTTGCCCCCTATTAACAGTGTGTGTTCATTATTCCCTCCGACAGCATTCACTACAAATGAGCCCAGAGCAGCGACCGTAATATTTCCCGTCACTATAAAATTTATATCAATATTATTGGAATATCTCAATATTCCGGAGGTAGCGGTACCAATCGTCAATGTGGCACAAGCTGCAGCAGCACTGAGTGTAACCGTAAAACCACCTTCAATGACTACGATATCCCCTGCGATAGGTACAGTGGCACCAGAAGCACCTCCTGATGTAGCAGACCAGGTGCTCGTCGAATTCCAGTTGTTGGATGATACCGAAAAACGATTTGCAGCAAATGTTTTCGAAGTGAATGCAAAAAATATCGTCAGTACAAAAATGAAGGGCAGAAGCCGGAACACTAATTGCGACAGATTTGAATATGATGATACCAATGAAGATGAATCTTCACCTGCAGGGTGATCGTAAATTTTGAAATTCATAAGGAAGGAAACTAACTTGGGAAAAGGATTGAAAGCATGAACTGGTCAGTATAAAAGCATATGTTGCTTTTAAATCATGATCTCAATATTGGACCTGCATTATGAGTTCAGTCATGCAAGGGATTAAATAATCCTCTCTAAATGCAAATAAGTGATATTAGCATTTGGAATTAATTAATTTGGGTGTAATCATTTAATAGTCCAGTTTGCAAAGTTTAAATTTCCTTTTAATCTCATTATTACACAACTTTGTCGAATAGTTATATAATTCACACTATTTGACCTATTCTGCAATAAAATCAGAAAAGAAAAGTAACTCTCATGATTGGAAAGGCTTTTAAAGAGTATTTAGTTCATTTCAACTGAAATCTTTCGAAAAGCACCCATCATTTCATTTAATAGAAATCATTCGCCATGGTTTAATACGCGAAACCCGAGGGTATTCCCATACTCTCCTGCCGTTGTTGGAGTTTTCTCCAACAATAGAGTGACATCAGCAAATAAAAGTATAAATTTAGTTGCATAACGTAAAATTACGTTGTATATTTATGCGAAACAAAGAATTCCCATATGCCCAAAATGAAAAGCCTCACCAAAACTGAGGAAGAGATCATGCACCATATCTGGCTGCTTGACAGATGTACAGTCAGTAATATCATAGACGAACTCCCATCGCCCAAGCCGCCTCATTCTTCCATTTCATCGATTGTAAGAATTCTCGAACGCAAAGGATTCGTCGGCCACAAAGCCTACGGTCGAACATATGAATATTTCCCTCTGATCCTAAAGCAGACCTATTCAAAAAGAACAGTTCTCTCTTTGCTTCGCGATTATTTCGATGGCTCGACACCACAACTGGTCTCCTTCCTTGTCGAGCATGAAGAAACCTCCATTGAGGAATTACAGGAACTGATTAAGCAATTAAAAAAGAAGAGCTCATGACCATCTTATCCTATCTCCTTCAGGTGACTCTGGGTCTTGCATTTTTCTATGCCTTCTATTATGCAGCATTGCGCAAAGAGACCTTGTTCCAGACCAACAGGATTTATTTGATAGCCACCTTGCTGACCAGCATAATCCTGCCACTCATCCGCATTTATATTTTACAATTAGAGCATGCAGATTCTGTTCCGACGCCTTCAATAGTCTACGTAGGATCATATCTCGAGACGATGAATATCACTGTTGCTTCAGAAAAGGAAGGTATTCCCTGGACAAAAGTTTTGTTGACAATATATTTATCAGGCATTTTTCTTCTTGTACTTAGAATGATCAGGGAAGTGCTCGTCATCTTCACCATAAAAAGAAAAGGCGAATTGTCTCAAATAAATAATCACCTGTGTGTTCTTTCTAAAGAAGTAAAAAGTCCTTTCTCTTTTTTCAATACAGTATTTCTGCCGGCAGATCATCAATTTACTGAAAGTGAATTGACAGAAATCGTTGCACATGAAAAAGCACATGTCACAGGAGGGCATACGATGGATGTTTTGTTCATGGAGTTGGCCTGCATTGCTTTGTGGCCGAGCCCGATGATTTATCTATACAGAAAAAAACTCAGAGAGGTCCACGAGTTCCTGGCAGATGCAGCAGTTCTGAAGGATACTCCCTGGGAAAATTATGCTTCATTACTCCTGGCTCAAAAGGCCAATAATTTACAAAGTCGTTTAACCAATCAATTAATTTATTCACAATTAAAAAACCGTTTGATGATGATGACTCAACAACGTTCCGGATTTTTTGCCAGATTTAAATATCTGGGGTTGATACCCATATTATTAGTATCACTTGTTATATTTTCTTTTCGGGAGAAAACAAAAGAAAATTCAGACACCCCTGTAGATGAACACCGTATTTATAATATTTACAAAGACGGTTTGCCTGTTTATGTTGTTTTTGATAGCATAACACTCACAGTAACTAAGAATAAAAAATATTTACTCAATTCAATTCAGGTTCCCATTTCACAACTAGAGCAAAAATTAAATGCAGCTACGCACGGATGCTTGAATCGGAATGTTTACCTGAGTATAGTGGATAAGACCTTTACAGTTGGTGAATTATCTGAAATGTTGACGATTATTCAGAAACTTAATCTGACCTGTATCATGGAAACAACAATTGGTCATGCAGGCAATGACAGTGCTGATACGACACATATTTTTCCATGGACATACGTTGGGGTAAAAGCAGGCAATACTACCTTGAAGGAAAATGAAGACTATCAGATTGATTATTCTACAGGAAAAATAAAAATAATAAACGAGGCCTATCTTGATCCTGAAATGCCTATAAATGTGTCCTTCAGGAGCGATACGCTGCCGACAACTACAATTGCAGCCTATAAATTGCCTACAGAAGATCCAGGTTCTGCACTTTCAAAAAATATTTCAGGAATAGAACCATTTACTTTTGTTGAAGAAATGCCACATTTCCCAGGTAAAAATTCAACTGAATTGATGTACAAATTCTTTTCGAATACAATAAAATATCCTTCAGTATCAAACCAAAACATTGAAGGAATGGGGATTGTACAATTTGTCGTTGAAGCGGATGGGAGCATTTCCAGGATCAAGATTCTTCGATCGCCCAATCAATTTATCACAGATGAATTAATGCGAGTGATGAAAGTCATGGCAGCACTTCCGGATAAATGGATCCCGGGCAAGCACAACGGTATTGCAGTTCCTGTATCATTTACATTGCCTGTAAAATTTGTACTGCCACCTGATTCCAAAAAAGTAGAATTACCCTCCGCAGAAGTTCAGGTTTTCCAACAGGTAGAGGAAATGCCCCGCTTTCCAGGTTGTGAACAATTAGAAAAGGACAAGCGATCCGCATGTGCAACCGAGACTATGTTCAAATATATTTATCAATCAATTAAATATCCTCAGGAAGATCGCCAGAAAGGAAATGAAGGTATGGTCGTCGCAAAATTCGTAGTTGAACCCGATGGAAGCATATCAAATGCAAGAGTTGTCCGAGGGGCAAGTGAAGGATTGAATGCTGAAATCTTGCGAGTGATTAATAGTATGAACGATCTTCCCGAAAAATGGATTCCTGGCCTTCATGAAGGCAAAGCAGTACCTGTTGAATTCGTATTGCCTTTTAAATTTGTTTTGCAGTCAACAGCCACAGACGATAAATCCAGAGTTAATACGGAAGAGAATGTAATGAATAAACAAATGCGAATTGACACCAGTCTTATTTTCGATTCTAATACGCGTAAAGATGAGATTGTAACTACAAAAATGTCACCTAATCCGGCCAGCGATCTTATTAAGATTGAATTTTCAAAAAATGTTAAGGGCTCTTCGATATTTGACGCTTCAGGGCATTCAATTTGGCAGAAAAAATTTGATCAAACGGAAGATTTTAATCAATCAATAGATGTTTCAAAATGGGCACCAGGAATATACAGAGTGCAATCTTTAACAACGGGTTATATGCACAATACAACTTTCGTTGTGCAACATTAAAAATTTCTAAGTCAAACGAAGCGTTGGTTCGGCAGCCAACAATCTAATAGAATTTCGACTTTGCTCGAACAAGTAAATCCAAAGATCTCTGACTTGCATTTTGGTCCCTGAGCTTGTCGAAGGGAAGAAAATGCAGAGATGACTTCATTAATACCCTTCGAC
>JBDUAU010000601.1:0-7013 GCA_040004485.1 Saprospiraceae bacterium | reverse complement strand
GGCGGTCGTGCATTGGCATCCTTTCTGAAAGACTTGTGGGAAGGATGCGATTTCATACCATTTCCCAGCGTATTTATTTAAGTCTACAGATGGAACGGTTTCTAAAGGCTGGGAAAATGATATAGTAGAGGACATAAGTGTAGACAGGACAATGAGTATTGGAGAAAGATGTGTCGGGCGCAAAGTGTTTGAATCAGAATTCGCAGAATTTGAGAATTTACGGAATAATCAACATCTGATTTCATTTATTGTTCGGGGAATTTGCAGGGAAGAAGGTGTCTGAATCAGGATTTACAGAATTTGAGAATAAACAGAATAATCAACATCTGATTTCATTTATCGTTCGAATATATTGCGGACAGAGGGGATCTGAATCAGGATTTACAGAATGAAAGAATGAATTGAATAATGATGTGCGGCTATAGAAATTCATCACTTTCTATTTGCGCATTGTATTTAGGATTAAAAAGTAGTTTGTATTGAAGACTCTTTGCCCCGAAATTAAATAATAACCCTTTTGGGAAATTATAAGCTACCGTATAATTTTTGGCTTGAGCGATATGAACATCTTCAAGATTGACTTTCGCCTTAAGTTCTACACTCAATATTTCTTCTACTACGAAATCGGCTCTTCGGGTACCAACATGAAAATTTTCGTAGTAAACTTTTTGCTCTATCTCCCGAATGAATTTAATTCCTTCCCGCCGAAGTTCAATAGCTAGACAACGCTGATATATGACTTCCTGAAAACCCGGTCCAAGCGTGTTGTAAACTTTCATAGCACAACCTATGACCCTATAAGTGAGAGGATCCCTTTCCATGTTTCAAACTGGTTTAGTACCCTAAATTAAGGCTTTTCAAAATTGAAATCAATAGTATGTATTAAAAATTTTATTCTAATTCTGTTTATTCTAAAATTCTGTAAATTCTGATTCAGACAATGTGTACGAAAATCATCTCACCTTATTCCCCATCGCTCTCACTACCCGTCTTATTTCAATAGGTGCTCCAGCGAAACGTGCTGCGCAATTGACAGTATTGACGGTGATATTTGTACTAAGGATATTTTAACTTGTTCAGTTGTGCCTGTACTTCAGGATGATGGATCATCACATGCAGATATTGAACTGCAGGATCGCTCAGGACCCGGGCTAATGCCGGTGGGACCTTTGTACTCCCTTTGAAATACCTATTCCATGTCGAATCAATTGTAGCATTTGATGCATTTATCTTTTTTTGTATATCGATCGGATCATCTGGTTCGCCGCGGATGAGGGAAGTCACATCACTGTATGAAATGGGATAAGGCAAATAGATCAGGATAAAGTTTTTTCCAAAATCATTTTTACATTTTTCTTCGAGTGAAAGCGGCAATACATCAATATTCGCCACTGTGCTCACAATCGCCATCAGTTCACCGGCCGAAATTTCATTTTTAGCAATGACACTATCTCCCAGAACATGACGGATATAGGATTCTTTCGAATTGATGATCAGAATAATTCTGGCTGAATCCAATGGAATGCTATCCGAATTATTTTTTTGGATATAAGAATAAAAATTCATCAGGCTGAGTAATCCTGAATTTTCAAAATAACCACCATCAAGGAAATTACCCTTTTCTTCTATTTGCCCTGAAGGACTAAATAAAGGAAATCGCTCAGTCGTAGAAGTGGCATCCAGATATTTGATTGATCCGTTACTTACCGTAAGAATATCAGCTGCTGCGGGAAACACCTTGTTAAATGTATCAGGTCTAACCGAAAACGCAACCCCATAACGTCCATGTGTGCCTGTAGTGTTTCCTATCAATGCCGGAATGAATCCCCCGAATGACTGATCATATCCTTTTCGCCAGTAATCGCGAAAACCTGTTTTCAAAATTGTATCACGTTTGACGGCATCAGGCTGTACCAATGATGCATATTCCCGCATGCTGCGACCGGCTCTGTCCGTATATCTGAAAGAACGTCGATAAGGTTGCATATCACGAACAAGGTCAGCGCCAAGCAAGTAGGATACTTCAATAGAAAGAATATTATGCCTGCCTATTGTATCAATTTTTGATCGAATAGTATTTTTATCATGATACTCTTTACGGATCGCATTATACATGGATAAACCTACAAACCCACCGGATACGCCCGACATGGCTAAGGTTGAATTATAGAACCGGGAATTATTTTCTTCCATTTTTTCTAATAGCAACATGGTCCACACAGAGGCGCGGAGGCCACCCCCATATGTCGCCAGGAAAAAGGGATGATATTTTGTCGAATCATGGATTTCAGCATATTTTTTCAGATATGCATTTAGACTTACTTCATCACCCTGTGGAGATACAGGATGTAAAACGTGCAATTTGTTTCCGGCTTGTCCTGCAAAAACAAACCAGGCAAAAATCAACAGCGGTAAAATAGGAACGTACGAGATAAAGAATTTTTCTTCGAGCTTCAACCAACATGTATTGGCCTTATGTGTATCCGGAGCCTTATAATAGATGTGGTGCTTCAACAAAATGGTAAAAAATCCATAATAGAGGTAGAAAAAAATGATAATAAAAACGAGTGGATTGACACACGATGGATTTGTCGTAAAATAAATGATTGTGTTTAAGCCGATGAGGCCCATGAGCGAAAAGAATACGATATATACATAGTCATCATTGAGATTCTGTATGAGCAACCATCTTAAATACACCGGTGTTGTATAATAGCTATATACTTTTCTGAAGTGCTGGAAAAAAATATAGAAAATCAGATTGATACCCGAAGTGAGAAACAAAAACATTCCGGACATTTCCCAATCTTTTAGATATGCAAAATGTATTGTAAACGAGGCTAATACGATGACCAGTAAAAAGGATAATAGGGTAGCCAGAAAGAAGATTCTGAACCTGGGTTTTATTAATTTATGTAGCTGTTTTTCTTTTTCGACGATGTTAGGATTTGTAATAGCTTCTTCAAATTCTCCCTGCTTCAATGAAAAATGTATTTCCCATTCCTTTTTTGTACGATTACATACGTGATATAAAAATCCATATCCCAGGGCGAAAAGGATGATCAGTTTGTTCACCGAAAAATGAATGTCAGCATACTTATTGAAAATGAAAAGCAGTGTATATAACCAGGTTAGCCAAAGAATTCCTCCGGTGCTTTTCCTGAAATGACTGATAAAATTTTTTCCATCAAAATCTGTATTGGAAGCCTGACGCTGTGGTGCCTGGTTGGTTTTAAGCGATTTAGATACATTTTGATATGTATATAAGATAAAAGCTATGCCCAGCTTTTTCATCCATTCCGGCTTCATGTCCCACGTTGCATTTGGGTCGGAGTTAAGATTCATATCAATATAATCGGGATAATGAGCGCAGGCCAACGCAAGAACATTCAGGAAGATCAGTGCAGCAATAATATTGAGGGGATTCTGCAGCAAATGAATAATGACGGTTGACCCCTGATCCATCTGTGTGGATAACAATAGCAGCAGAATGATGATGATCAGTGAATACCGGGTGGCTCTGATGGACCTGCGAATTTCACTTAAACGCGGATAAACAAAATATTGGTATAGAAATAAGAGAATAGAAAAAATAACCAATGCGTAGAATAAATTCTTGCGATTCACAATTTCTTCAAAGGTCATGAAGCTTAATAGCTGTCCTGGTATTGATAAATAGGAAATGTTTTCGAGGATATCGAAAACATAGGCAAGTATAGAAGAAACCAAAAGAATCCAAACCAGTGCTGTCCATTTTTTTTCGCTTTGCTTTGTTTTAATGGTGACCAACCTGAAGATTAAAAGCAATACGGCTGGTGCCCAAAGCAGATCCACAATAAAAAAGCTGCGGTACCAATTCCACATCCCGCTCTGCATGATGATATCTTTATATTGGTCGAGATGGTTGAAGTGATTGAACTGGGGATGAGAGATGACCTGATGGTAAGGACCGACATTGAAACTATATGTAATCCAGGTGATCAATATACTCAGGAATGCCATTACACCAACGTGGATATACAAAGAATTTTTTCTTATCCATGACATAAGAATGAATTTGAAGGTAAAAAAATAAGTAAGATCGCAAAAGCCCGTACCGATCCCGGAGTACAGACACAACTAATATTTTAAAAGTGATATTTTTTTATTCTGAAAAAAGTCCGGTTAAGGAGGTTAAAAATGATCTTTAAATTTAATAAAAGTAATTCTGATTTTGAAAATTATTTACCATTAGTGTAGACATGCTACAGGAATTATCGTACAACCCGTATAAACCAATGGAAAATTATCTGCCTGAGCCTGCGTAGTAAATACAATAACAGTAGCTATGCAATGTTGTGCAAAAAGAGAGTTGCTTAGACAGGCTGAAAATATACCGAACACTAATATTAATAGAACTATTCAATAAAATTAAAAGATTGATAATCTCTGGACGTTTGGGGACAGAATAACAAAAATAAGCATTCACTTATGAAATTTGGGATTACGATTCGAAGAGGTTTTCGGTTCGTAAAACTTTTTATTGTTAACTCTTCTTTTGTTTTGTTGTTGAAGATGGTTTTTTTCTGACGACAGATTTTGCTGTCAACCCCCTGGTTCCCTTCAATACTTCGACTTGTTTTCTCTCTTCCTTGTGTAACAGCTCAGCATGCGGGGGAATATGCTTTTTCTTTTTTTCAATTTTCACTATGACTTCTGCTTTACGTTCTATGCCCTTCGCCTTTACCTTTTTTCCCCCAGGTATCCACCTATAAATCAAACATGTCAAGCCCGGAAGATTAAATTCCATAGAGTGATTCTTGTGTTCCCAGTTAAGATCTTCAATTTTTACTTTGTCATTGATTGCCCGATCACTTCCCCAGTATAAATTCTTATCACTGTTTTCTATTAAATTCCATTCTCCTGAACCACTTTCCAATCCAATCCGATACTGCGCCCTGTCCACAGGTGTCATATTCATGATCATCAATAATTTATCATTTTCATCATTCGCTATTCGTTCATATGCCAATACGCTTTGTTGCCAGTCATCGACTCTCACCCATTTGAAGCCTTCCGGTTTTGTATCAGCTTCGTGAAGTGATTTTTCATTTTTATATAGATGATTCAATGATTTCACCCATTCCAGTATCCCCTGATGAGATTCGTATTGCAGTACAATCCACTCAAGCATGCCTGCAAAACTCCACTCACTTCGTTGTCCAAATTCACAACCCATGAAAAGAAGTTTGGCTCCGGGATGCAGGAACATATGTCCAAGCATTAATCTAAGATTCGCAAACTGATCCTTCCCTTCACCAGGCATACGGCTCAATAACGAGCCTTTACCATGTACTACTTCATCATGTGAATAGGGTAGCACGTAATTTTCTGAATATGCATAGATCATACTAAACGTGATCTGATTATGTGCACTCTTTCTGAATAAAGGATCAAGCTTGAAATAATTCAATGTATCGTGCATCCAACCCATCATCCACTTCATGCCAAAACCAAGTCCGCCAGCATATGTCGGATGGGACACACCTGCGAACGCAGTTGACTCTTCTGCAATCGTGAGGATATCGGGGTGATAATGATACACCATCTCATTCATCGCTTTCAGAAAAGCAATCGCTTCCAGGTTTTCATTGCCTCCAAATTCATTGGGTACCCATTCTCCTTCCTTGCGTGAATAATCCAGATAAATCATCGACGCTACAGCATCTACACGCAATCCATCCACATGAAATTCATCGATCCAAAACAAAGCGTTGCTCAGGAGAAATGATTTCACTTCATTTCTGCCGTAATTAAAAATTAAACTCTGCCAGTCCGGATGAAATCCTTTGCGCGTATCGGGATGTTCGTATACACAACTTCCATCAAAATTGCCAAGGCCATGTGCATCCGTAGGAAAATGCGATGGGACCCAGTCCAGGATGACACCGATATTATGCTGATGCAACTTATCAATCAGATACCTCAAATCATCCGGCGTCCCAAACCTGCATGTTGGTGCAAAAAACCCCGTGATCTGGTATCCCCATGACGGATCATACGGATGTTCCATGATCGGCATAAATTCGACATGTGTAAATCCAAGTTCTGATAAATATTCCGGAAGCACTTCGGCCAATTGACGATAGGTATATACTTTTCCATCACCATGTCTGCGCCACGAGGCGAGATGCATTTCATAGGTCGATACGGGAGCCCCGATCCTGTTTCTTTCTCCTCGTGTTTTCATCCAGGCTTCATCATTCCAGGTATACGCATCATCCCAGATAACAGATGCCGTCATAGGCGGGTGCTCACACATGCGCGCATAGGGATCGGCTTTGACCAATTTCATGCCGTTGTGTGATTCAATAGCATATTTGTAAATAGCGCCAGGTTGTAAACCCGGAATAAAACCCTCCCATACGCCGGAGCTATCCCATTTCGGATAGAGGTCATGAACATTCGCAAGCCAACGATTGAAGTCACCTATGACAGATACACATTTTGCAGCTGGGGCATATACGGCGAATGCTATTCCTTGACGGCCATCTTGTTCGGCAGGATGTGCGCCCATTTTTTGATATAATCTGACGTGCGTGCCGCCCTGCAAGAGAGTGATGTCGTAGTCGGTGAGGATGGTGCGGGGTTGAGCTTTGTTCATCTAACACAAAATAGTTAGGATTTGTGACTTGTGTGGCCTCTTGTGTATCTGAGAGTATTCGCTATTAATTCGATGCCGGATAAATCGATGCCGGACTTAAGGCGTGTTTAAAAGATAAATTTCAAACTAATCTGGAACTTCTCGTATGGAGAGAGATTCTTATTGGACCCCTTCAGGGTCGGAATGGCAACGATTCATTATTCCCCGGGTTACACCCGGGGCTAATAACATTTGATCCCTTCAGGATCATATCAAACATATTTGTATTCAAAAAAAATAAATCATGTCCATCACATTAATCACACAAATCAAGGTTTAGACAGAGGAGATTACACCCGGGGCTAATAACATTTGATCCCTTCAGGATCAT
>JBDUAU010000587.1:0-2119 GCA_040004485.1 Saprospiraceae bacterium | reverse complement strand
AAGATATACATACGCCGGAGCTACCTCACTTGGCTGACCCTCTCGTTTTATAGGTGTATCACCAATTGTTTACAGAATTACTATTTCACATTATACAGTTTCATCCATATTTAATTATTTAGGTCAATTCGGATTCGATCATGAACATCGGTAATTCCAATTCGTTTTATACCCTCTGTTCATTTTAATTAAACTTCCAATGCAGAATTCAAAACATGACGAAGATGGCCACATCAAAAATTAGATTAGTTCATGTCTCTGCAGAAAGTCTCGGATATACTCGAAAAGGCAGAGGCAAAGGTTTCGAATATTTCGACTCAGAAGGAAAAAAAACAACCGATAAAAACGAAATAAACCGGATTCAAAAACTTCGGATTCCTCCGGCATGGAAAAATGTATGGATATGCCAAAATCCGGACGGCCATATTCAGGCCACCGGTATTGATGCAAGAGGACGCAAACAATATATTTATCATGAAGAATGGAACCGTCGCAGTCAGATTACTAAGTTCGAACGAATGATCGATTTTGGTAAATCATTACCTGATATTCGAAGAAGAATAAATCTTGATTTAAACAAACAAGGATGGCCACGCGAAAAAGTTATCTCCCTGGTCATAAGTCTTCTGGATAAAAGTGCCCTTCGCATAGGAAATAAATCATATGAACTGGAAAATGGGACATTTGGGCTGACAACATTGAAAAGAAAACATCTTAAAATTGAGAAAGGCGGCATTGCTTTTCAATTCAAAGCTAAAGGAGGACTCTATCGCAGAACAGAAATACGAAGTAAGAAATTAACGCGCCTGATCATCGAATGTAGCGAGCTTCCGGGACAGGAAGTCTTTCAATATCTCGATAGTGATGACAACACGCATACTGTTTATTCTCAAGATGTAAACGGTTATCTCCAGGAAATCACAGGAGGTGAATTCACTGCGAAAGATTTTCGGACTTGGGGGGGCACAGTATGGGCACTTGAATTATTTCCCGAAGCCAAAGCGGAGATTGAAAACTCTTCTAAAAAATCGCTTCTGAAAAATGTTGTTGCCAAGGCTGCAGATAAGCTTGGAAATACTATTGCTGTTTGCAAAGCACATTATATTCATCCTGCCATAATTGAACTTGCTGAAAAGGATGAAGTCGATTACGACAAACTCATGGAGGAAGCAGGTACAAAATATGAGGATCTGAAAGATAATATGAGCAAAACTGAGCTTGCGACTCTATATCTGATTGAAGGATAAGTGACAAGGGCAGAAAACTGCAACATTGAAAAAAAATATTGTGCTGCATTGCATGATTCGGGTTGATAATATTTTAGTCGATTAAATTTTGGACGGTTATAAGACAATTGCGAATAATTTTGCTGAACAGTCATAAATTCATGCTTAATTTCAAAAAGTTTTACAAAAATGTTGAATTATTATTCCGCTTCAATTCAAATCCTAACCAATGAGAACCAAAATTCTTTTCCTTGCTCTGTCCGTAACCCTGTTGGTCAGGTGTAACGATGATACTAACTTAACTCCTACTGAAAAAATTAAAACTTCTGTCTGGGTTTCCATCGTTGATGCTTCCGGAAATCCTGTGAAGGATGCACAAGTTGCGATTGGCGAACATACCGGATTGACGGATGTGGATGGAAATTATTTCTTCTCATCGGTTTTGGGAAATACAGATATGTTTCTCAAAGCAGAGAAATTTGGTTTCTTTCCTGGCTCTCGTAGATTTTATCCTTCGAAAAATAAAATCGAATATGTCAACATCAATCTTCTCCCCTATATTGAAAAAGGTGTATTTAATACAGCTTCACCAGTAGTCATCACCGTTGATTCAAAATCAAGTTTAACTTTTCCTGATATTGCTGTGGCACATGAAAATGGTTCCTTGTACAGTGGAGAAGTACATGTGATGGCGAATTCTATTTATGCCGATGACCCTGATCTTTCGAAAAAGATGCCTGGAAATCTTACAGGCATAAATGATGTTGGAAATTCTTTTGTACTGGGAAGTTATGGAATGTTAGCTGTAGAACTTCAGGATGGCAGTGGTCAGAAGCTTCAGATAACACCGGGGAAATTTGAAGACAAGCCTTTGGGCGATCGCAGCCTGCCTT
>JBDUAU010000094.1:0-2121 GCA_040004485.1 Saprospiraceae bacterium | reverse complement strand
GCGTGCCGGAGGCAGCCATCAAACCCGAAGATCTTGGTAGGTCAAGATCCTGTGCTTTGGCTACAGTATAGACAAAGCCGGAGCAATCAAATCCCCTCTTACGATCACAACTACCATATTTGTACGGAGTGCCGATGTACTTGTTGGCTTCCCGGGTAAACGAGGTTTTTGCATTTTTTTCTTTGACAACAGGTGAATTAGTAAAGGCCGCCGTACTTTCTGAAGCATATTCATGCCGCTTCTGATAATCATAGACAGCCAGCCTTACTGAAGAACAGCCGGCAAAGGTCATAACGAAACCAAAAAACGATATAAACCTTATGACATTCATTTGTTAATACATTAAAAAAAATAATAATACAACAACCATACCAACCTACATGGTGAATTTGTCCCGGTCCTGTAAAAACCTGAAGTGGTCCCTGTATTTTGTCAAAGCTAATTTATCAAGGGTGTAAACGCCTATCCCTTCCTGGCCTTTCAACTCCATTAACGCGCTTCCATTCATATCATATATGCTACTGTGCCCCGGATATTCCAGGCCGTAGCCGTCAGATCCTATTCGATTGACAGCGGCGACATAAGATTGGTTTTCTATTGCCCTGGCTTTGAGCAATGCGTCCCAGTGATGAATACGTGGAGTCGGCCAATTGGCCACGACGACCATCAGATCATAACCAGTGGTGTTCCTGCACCAGACCGGGAAACGGAGATCATAACACACAATCGGCAAAATTTTCCAGCCCAGGATATCAATCAATGGGCGGGAATGACCCGGAGTATAATGCTCGTCTTCTTTTCCATAAGAAAAAAGATGCTTTTTGTCATAAGAGCCAACTTTGCCATCCGGATGTACTGCGTACCATCGATTATAGAATCGACCATTTTCTTCAACGGCTATGCTACCGCCTATGACAAAATTGTGTCTACGCGCATTTTCAATCATCCAGTTCAATGCAGGTCCGGGGGAATGCTCTGCGGCAGTCTGCGGGCTCATTGTAAAACCGGTAGACCACATTTCAGGTAATAAAAGGAAATCAAGGCCTTCATCAAATTTCAGTAGATTTTCAATATGCTGAAAGTTGGCCGCGGGATCTTCCCAGCGGATGTTGATTTGAGCGAGGCCTAAGCGTATAAAGGAGGATGGCATTGATCAAAATTAAAAAAGCATCCCGAAGGATGCTTTTTATCATTTAATGATTTTATTATTAATGTGTTAAAGTTATTTTTTTGGTTTTGCAGCCGGAGCAGCAGCTTTCTTTTCCGGGGCTTTCTTATCTCCTGCGGCTCCCTTAGCAGCCGGAGCAGCAGCAGCAGGCGTTGCTGCAGCAGCAACAACAGTTGTTGCGGCAGTAACATCGTCAGCAGTACGGAGTGCTCTTGGGATATCGATAGAAGCTACCGGAATATCCTCGTTATTGAGGATCTCGATGCCTTCTCCTATTATGAGGTCTTTAATACGTGCGGATTGACCCAACTCCATTGCAGTGGTATCCAGTACGATCTTGTCTATCAGGAATTCAGGAGTCGTTTTGATTTTAACGCTTCTCATTTTCTTGATGAGCTTACCACCGGATTTCAAACCAATAGCTACTCCCTGAAAGCTGACAGGTACTTCAATTTTAATCGGGTGTTCTTCAATCAGCCGAAGGAAGTCGATATGAAGGATTCGTTCATCTACCGGATGATACTGGACATGCTTAAGGATGCATTTGTGCACCTGTCCATCAAGATTGATTTCTACGATTTTGAATTCGGGTGAATAAACCAGAGTTCTCAGGTCCAGAGGAGCTAATGTAAAATGCTGGATTTCATCTCCACCATAGAGTACACATGGGATCAGATTTGATTTTCTTACAGCTTTTGTAGCCACTTTCCCAAGATCTTTTCTTGGTTTGGCCTGGAGTGTCATTGTTTCCATTTCCGTCGATTTATTACCCGGTTTATTTTTAGAGCACGCAAAGGTATGGTTTTAAGCCAAAAACTGGGTAAGTTTTTAAAAGATAATCAGAAAATGAAGTGGTAAATTAATCTTCCTGATCTGATTATTATCGGTCCAAAGACAATGGTGAAATGAGGGTTAAAAACAGTGTGGCACACTTAGGTGTGCCACACCTAAGT
>JBDUAU010000115.1:0-2125 GCA_040004485.1 Saprospiraceae bacterium | reverse complement strand
ACTGCTGTTATTTCTGTCAAGATACCCGAGCCACAATTTAAGGGACAAACCAAAGGAGAACTTGGAAATTCGGAAGTCGTGGGTATTGTCTCCAGATCTGTCGGAGAAACATTAGCTGCATACCTCGAAGAAAACCCTAGCAATGCTAAAATCATTGTAGAGAAAGTAATTCTCGCCGCCAGAGCACGTGATGCTGCACGCAAAGCACGCGAACTGGTTCAGCGAAAAAATATTCTGACAGGTGGGGGACTCCCCGGAAAATTAGCAGATTGTTCGTCACGTGATCCAAAGATTTGCGAACTCTTCCTTGTCGAGGGAGATAGTGCCGGCGGTACAGCGAAACAAGGACGTGACCGAAATTTTCAGGCGATACTACCCCTGCGTGGGAAAATACTCAATGTCGAAAAAGCAATGGAGCATAAAATCTACGACAACGAGGAAATTAAAAACATGTTTACTGCACTCGGTGTGAGTATAGAGGAAAAGAACGGTGAACGGATACTCAATATCGAAAAACTCAGGTATCATAAAATCGTCATCATGTGCGATGCCGATATTGACGGCAGTCACATCGTTACACTTATATTGACATTCTTCTTTAGATATATGAGGCCTTTGATTGACAATGGACATATTTTCATTGCAGCACCACCTTTGTATCGTGTTTCTAAAGGAAAGCAATTCATGTATTGCTGGGACGAAACCGAACGACAGGCGGCGGTAGATTCTTATACAGCCGGTGAGAAAGAATCAGGCGTCAAAGTGCAACGTTACAAAGGTCTGGGTGAAATGAATGCAGAGCAGCTTTGGGAAACAACTATGGATCCTGATGCACGTGTCTTCCGTAGAGTAGGCGTTGATGATGCGCTTGAAGCTGACCGCACATTCAGTATGCTGATGGGAGATGATGTTCCTCCTCGCAGGGCTTTTATTGAAGCAAATGCGAAGTATGCGAGAGTAGACGTGTAAGAGTGTAATTACACTTTTTCCAGTATAACAGCATACCCCTGACCTACACCAATACACATTGTAGCCAGCGCATATTTTTTATCCAGTCGTTGAAGAGTCCGTGCTGCAGATAGAATAAGACGTGCTCCACTCATACCTAGTGGATGGCCCATGGCAATCGCTCCGCCATATTTATTGACGCGTTCATCTTCATCTTCCAGGCCTAAAGCCCTTGTACAAGCTAATACCTGTGCTGCAAAAGCTTCATTGATTTCTATGACTTCGATGTCATCAAGTGTAAGACCTGCTTTTTTCAGTGCATGCTGTGTCGCTGTGACCGGGCCAATACCCATGATTCGAGGCTCGACACCCACTACTGCGGAAGAAACAATTTTTGCCATCGGCCTGAGATTATGCTGACGCGCGCCAAAATCAGAAGCTATAAGTAGTGCAGCAGCTCCATCATTCAGTCCACTACTATTACCGGCTGTTACTGTCCCTCCTTCTCTGAACGCCGGACGTAGTGCAGCCAGACCTTCAAGAGTAGTCTGAGGTTTCATAAATTCATCCTTATCAAAAACAGTTGGTTCCTGTTTTTTTCTTGGTATCATGACGGGTGTGATCTCTTCTTTAAAAACAGATTTTGCAGCCACTGCCTTTCGCTGTGAATTGTACGCATATCTGTCCTGATCTTCTCTTGATATTTTATACATCGTCGCCAGGTTCTCAGCTGTCTCGCCCATGGAGTCAGTACCATATAATTTTTCCATCTTCGGATTGACAAACCGCCAGCCAAAAGAAGAATCATGCATTTCAACATTTGTACCGAATGCCTGATCTGCTTTTGAGGTTACCCATGGTCCACGTGTCATATTTTCAACTCCACCGGATATAAAAATATCACCATCACCTGCCTGGATGGCCCGATGTGCATGGACCACTGCTGACATTCCTGATGCACACAACCGGTTGATTGTTTCTCCCGGTACTGAATACGGAAGTTCTGCCAAAAGAAGCGCCATACGAGCCACATTCCTGTTGTCTTCTCCGGCCTGGTTAGCACAGCCCATGATCACATCATCAATCAATACCGGATCGAGATTTTCATTCCGGTTCACCAAAGCGCGAATCACATGTGCTGCCAGATCATCTGTACGAACAGACGAAAGCCCGCCAC
>JBDUAU010000163.1:0-7073 GCA_040004485.1 Saprospiraceae bacterium | reverse complement strand
GCTTGTCAGATCCAGTAGTGATCATACATTAGTCCTCAAAATGGATCTTGATGGAAACATCATCTGGCAATTTTATCAACCACGTGGTGAGATTATTAATCCATATGAGGGGTATAATTTAAAAAACGGAGACTATGCGTTTATGTCGGTGTCTGGCTCGGTCGACAATCGTACAACATTAATTACGCTGGATGCAGAAGGAAAATTTAAATGGAAAAAATTTTATTCGTTCACAGGAGGTGGTTATGGGAGTAGTGTAGCCGTTACACCTGATCACGGATTTCTGTTGATGGGCTATGGAGAGAAAGACACTTTATCCACTTCATTAACTGTACCATTTTTCATCAAAACAGATTCATTGGGTGCAAAGCAATGGGAAAAGCACCTTTGGATCGGCGAAGGATTAAATGTGGAAGGATACACGATCATTCCGGCGATTGATGGCGGTTATCTGATAGGCGGAATTATTGACAATCATTCAATAGGCCATGACGATGATATGTTTTTGGGAAAAATCGATGAGGAAGCCAATCTCGAATGGTACCGTTATTTCGGAAATAAAAATTATGAGCGTGCAGAGTCACTGATAAACGATGTGAGTGACGAAATCTGGGTATTGGGGATCAATCAGATCAGGTCACGTTTTGATAAAATACAAACATTGCTCATTAGGACGAATGGTGATGGTGTCACTGAGGTAAAGCCAATTCGCGAAGAGAAAGAGCTACATGTACTTTTATTTCCCAATCCTGTTGAAGACATGTTGAATGTCATCCTTACACCGGCTCCGGATTATATGGTCGACTGGGTGATAAGTGATCTTTCGGGTAAGATTATTGATAAAGGATGTGAAAATGCCAGGGACCCTTTCCGCTTTCGCGTGGATGTATTAGCAGCTGGCATCTATATTATTGCTTTTCCCGGATCGCATTTTTCACCAAAGAAATTTATTATAGTGAGATCATAAAATCTTCTTTGGCACAAACGATTATCTATTTCAGCCTATTTAAAATCTCACTTCTCGCGCAAAATGATCATTTGTATACCTGCCGACATTTCAAGAACACCTCATAACAATCAGGGCCTATTGAAAATTTTGTTAACTTCACATATTCGAAATAAACCATAAGTTGAAACAAGAGGGTTAATTCACTGAGGTTAGGATTCATTTTGCTTACAATTTTTACATTGTAACATAGCACAACGAAGCGCCAGCTACATGACCTCACTATCTCTCTTTCATCAGTACGTCAACTCATAGTATCAGCCAACTAAATTAGTTAGGGTTTCTCCTCCCTTCGTTTCACCACTTTGTTGTTGATCTTTTTTTTTATTTCCTAAACCCTTAATTTAATTTCAGTTATGAAAAACACATTACTCTGCAGTTTCCTTTTTTTCTTCCTCGGTATTAGTTTGGATGGTCACCCTACTACCGGATTAGATTTATCGAAACTGAATTCTGATTATTCTGCTTACACTTCATTATCCTGCAATACACCTGATGGGCTGATCACCCTCGACATTACGCAAACCACTGCGACATGGGATTGGTCACCCGCTAGTGGTGCAGTGAGTTATTCAGTACAGTGGCGATATGCCGGTGGTGTATGGAATAATCTCTCCGGAGGTCCATGGACAAATACGATCCTTCATGTCGGTGGTTTACTATCAGAGACTGCGTACGAATGGCGTGTCAGAAGCAACTGTGCATATGGCATGAACAGTGCATGGTCAATCGGGTCAGTATTCACCACATTAAATTATGCATGCTCTACACCATGGAACATTACGACTACAAATATTACCGATTCCACAGCGACATTCAATTGGTCTGCAGTACCCGGGGCCCAGAGTTATGCTGTTCAGATACGACTGACAAATGGCATTTGGTCTAATTTACCCGGAAGCCCATTTACATCAACTACAGCTACTGCGCACAACCTAATTCCAAACACTGCATATCAGTGGCATGTGAAGACGAATTGTAGCGGAGGACAATCAAGTAATTGGTCTGCGTACATATTGTTCAGCACAGGCGGATTGTCATCGTGTGATGCGCCTGCAATGCTCAGTACAACCAATATCACACAGACAAGTGCCAGATTAAATTGGTCACCTGTCAGTGGTGCAGTGAGTTACTCAATTCAATACCGCCTTGCCAATGGTACATGGTATTATCTCTCCGGCGGACCATGGACAGTTACTTCCCTTCAACTCGGAGGGTTTCAATCAGGCGCTACATATGAGTGGCGTGTCAGAAGCAATTGCCCTAATGGCATGTATAGTGATTGGTCATACCCGGAAAGCTTTACGACACTGACCTCTTATAATTGTGGAATTCCGATCAACACATCTACAACAAATATTACGGATAGTACGGCGACATTCAATTGGTCAGCAGTACCGGGTGCTGTGAGTTATTCAGTGCAGATTCGTTTGCCTAACGGAGCATGGTCATCCGTACCAGGAAATCCATTTACATCTACATCGGTGACTGTGCATAATCTTAATTCCAGCACCACTTATCAATGGCACGTGCGGACGAATTGTAGTGGTGGACAATATAGTTGTTGGACATCTTCAATCTATTTCACAACTACAGGAATATCTTCATGCGATGCGCCGGATTCACTGGCTACGTTCAATATCACAAATCACAGTGCAACCTTCGATTGGTCACCGGTCATAGGAGCTGTTAGTTATTCAGTTCAATATCGACTTGCAGGAGGCACATGGCACGACCTTTATGGTGGCCCATGGACAAATACGATTCTTCATCTCATAGGTTTCCAGCCAGGAACTGCATATGAGTGGCGAGTCAGGAGTAATTGTACAAATGGCGGATCGAGTGAATGGTCAGTGCCTACAATCTTTACAACATTGGATTGCTCTTGCGGAATTCCAAATGGAACATTCACAAGTTATATTACAAATACATCGGCCACTTTCAATTGGTTACCAGTTTCTGGTGCTCAAAGTTATTCCGTGCAGATACGTCTTCCGAATGGAACATGGTCTACTGTAGCAGGAAGTCCATTCAACACTACATCAACGACGCTCAATAATCTTAGTCCTAATACAACGTACCATTGGCGCGTAAGAGCAAATTGCAGTGGAGGGCTGGCAGGTCTTTGGACATGTGACGTATCTTTCACTACAGGAGACTCATCTTCATGTGCTACTCCGGGCAATTTAGCTACACTGGATATCACAACATGTACAGCAACCTTTGACTGGTCAACTGTACCTGGTGCTGTTAGTTATTCAGTGCAATGGCGATATCCTGCCGGTTCATGGCATAACCTCGGTAGTACATGTGGTAACTCTATACTTCATCTTATTGGTTTTTATTCTTGTACCACGTATGAATGGCGTGTGAAGAGTAATTGTCCAAATGGTATGATGAGTGAATGGTCATCCCCGGCGAGTTTCACCACTCTGTGTAATACATGCAATGTCCCCGGGAATCCGCTCACTACGAATGTTACGACCACAACTGCTAAGCTCAATTGGATACCTGTGTCAGGAGCTCAGAGTTATACTGTCCAGAAACGTCTACCGAATGGAACATGGTATGATGTGGTGGGAAGTCCCTTCATGAATCCTCCTGTCTTTTTAAGCGGGCTAAGTTCAAACACGACATATGAGTGGCGTGTAAGGACAAATTGCGGGAACGGACAATACAGTAATTGGACAGCATCGATAAGTTTCACCACCAATGGATCCGTACAGGGAGATTTGCCAGTGGGCTTAGCGGTGAATGAAAGCAAGATAGTTGTACTGGATGAAGGAGATGTTATAGAATCCGTGCAAAGAGATGAAAAAGGAAATGATCATTTCGAAGATAGTCCCTCACATCTTCAGATCACACCTAATCCTGCTAATGATTTTGTACATATTTCATTTATGCAAACGCTAGATGTCAAGGTGACAGGATTTATCCTTAGCGATCTATCAGGACAGATCGTTGTGACTGAGAAATTCGAAGGACGAGATATAAATGAATTCACGAAGGAAATAGATGTCAATAATCTTGTATCGGGATTGTATATCCTTCAGGTAGTGACTACTACTGGATTACTTACAGAGAAAGTGATGGTGACACATTAAAATTAGAATGAGGAGAAGAGGCTGTCCGTGAGGGCAGCCTTTTTTATTTACGACTATTTTTATCCAATACTCAATCATTACGTTTGACTTTAATGTTTTTCAATTTTGACACAGTCAAAATTGAAAAACACCACAACGGTTCGGCGTAGTTTGAACTACGTCGTGGCGTTTGCAAGGCTGTGCCTTGCGTGATGTTTTGTAAGGCACGCTAGTTGGGAGACGCGATAAATCGACGTTTCTACATCCGTTTAACTGACATTGTGAGGTCTTCTATGATTCCATTTGATTCAATCGTTATTTTTTCAACCATCCTGAAAATTCTCGTCTCTACGACCATGAAATTATTTGATGTGTTAGGGTAATAAAATATTTGCATAATTATCATTCCATAATCACCCTAATCATCCCAATCACTTTAACCCCCTCCACCAATTGTATAAAATAAATACCCTCTATTAAATCATCTTGTAGTAAGGAAATCTCATGACCACTCTGATTTTCGATTTGCTTAATTAGTTGACCCCGAAGATTGAAAATATTTATGGTGAGATCATGCAAAAACTTTTCAGAATAAATTTTAGATTCAGATGAAAATGGATTCGGATAAACACTTATTTGTTGTTCTTTAATTGGATCCTCAATACCTGTCATCGTACAAGGAAAACTGAGCAGGCATACCGAGGTATCATAATGAAATACCATTGTGGCATTAAAATTTTCCGGAATAGTATCAAAATCAACAGTCACCGGATATTCATTACTTGTATTCCCGAACTGGCCAAAGAAATTCCATGTGCCATGACCCACCGTATCACCCTGCTCATTGATGACTTCCGAGATCCAGGGGTAATTGATAAAATCATTGTTGTCACCCGTAAAGAAAAGCGTCGCATACATAAGGTTCGGAGTTGTAGAATCCATACGGACAGCTGTAACGCAAAATGCATCACATGTGATCTCCTGCGCTTTAGTGTCGAAACCAATCAGGTACGAGAATATGATCGTAAGGAGCTGAATCTTTGTTTTCATTTTTGGTTAATTTGAACTACACATATAAAGATATCGCCAGTTTTTCAGGCAGTACAATTTTCGCTTCGAACAATAATTTCGTCTTGCATCTTACATTCAACAGGAATTCACTTTAAATTTTAACAAGAATTAGTTATATTACTTTCCAAATCCAACAATATGAAAACGAAAACCATCTTACTTCTACTGGTAGCCCTTATTTACTTCGGTTGTGCTGGTGATGATTCAACTGTTCCTTCTGAGGAAATCAAGGGTTCGTTATTTGTCACTGTAAAAGATCCTGCCGGCTTGCCTGTTTATGGCGCAACAATATACATCGGCGATATTACAGGCACTACAAATGAGGATGGCACTTATTTTCTCCCTCAGGTCACATTGACCGGTGAAGATTATCTCCGCGTGCAGAAAGCTGGCTATTTCAAAGGATCAAGACGTTTTAAAACCATTGAATCGCATACCCAATTTTTTAGCATCACCTTACTACCTCAAACGGAAATTGGAAATTTTAGCAGTGCCCAATCAGCCATCATAACCATCGACTCTAAATCCAGGTTGACTTTCCCGGATCATGCAGTGACGCGTGAAGATGGCTCAGCATACAATGGCAACGTGCATGTCCTTGCAAATCCCATATATGGAGATGATCTGCAATTGTCAGAAAAAATGCCGGGAACATTGATAGGATTGGATCAATCGGGTACGAAGGTTGCATTGGGTAGTCTCGGTATGTTGGCAGTGGAATTACAGGCTGATAATGGCGACGTGTTGAAAATAGCATCCGGGAAAACGGTTGAAATGCAATTAGGGATACCTAATCAACAATCAGGCAAGGCGCCCTCAACCATTCCACTCTGGTATTTTGATGATGCTAAAGGATATTGGGTGCATGAGGGACAGGCTGTTCGCCAGGGAAATGCATATGTCGCGCAGCTGCCACATTTTTCCTTTTGGAATTGTGATCAGACCTTTACATTGATTGATTGGCAGGCAAGATTTGTTTATGCGGATGGCAGACCTGCACAAAATACCAGGATATGTCTGACGATCCTGAGCCTTAATGCCCAGATTTGTGAATACACGGATGCCAATGGCATGGTTTCCGGACCGGTTCCGGCAAATGAAGCACTGAAATTAGATGTCGAAAATGATTGTGGCACTAATGTCTTTGCCGAAGAGGTGGGACCATTCAGTAATGACGTCAAAATGGACGCAATTAAGTTGGCTAACAATGAACATGATTATGCCACCATTTCAGGTACGGCTTTGCAATGTGACGGATCACCGCTAACGACAGGATTTGTAAGGGTACGTACGACCAAGAATGATTTCATTTTTTCCATTCAGGATGCTGCAGGTCATTATGAAGGCTCTTATGTTTATTGTACAGGAGACTTGGTGACATTGCAGTTGTATGACCTGGTGCATTCCCTGGTGAGTCTTCCGCATGTGATTACTTTTGATCGAAATCTGGATGCCGGTAGTTTAAAGGCCTGTGATCAGGTGGATGAATATATACGGTATAAGATCACAGGGTTTTCACCTGAGTATGTTTACTACCTGGTCAATATTTCCGGAGGCAGTAACACACAGATTAACTCTTTGGACAGTATCGGTGTCAGAGGAAAATTCGGATGGACTTTTGATGGTGGGACAGGCCAACATAAAGCATATACCTTGTTCGGAAACCAGATCAATCTTCCAAATGGTCAAACTGCGTATGTCTTAAAGATGGATCTCAACGTCACCGAATATGGTGGTTCCGGTGAGTACGTCCGTGGTACTTTCAGCGGTAAGCTTAGTGCCGGTGGCAATGGAGCCGGTGGATCAGGTGATTCTGATTTCAATGGATCGTTTTCGGTGAAGAAAAAGTAGTTGATGAGCCTGTATATGTATGATCGGCATAGGTTTCCCTAAGTCGTAGTGTTTTTAATTCT
>JBDUAU010000124.1:0-7073 GCA_040004485.1 Saprospiraceae bacterium | reverse complement strand
TTCAAAATGAGATAGAAGAATTACCCTGGCTCCTTTTTCAGATAGATATTTGATCGTTGGAAGAGCTCCTCTGATACGTGTATCATCAGTGACATTGAATTGATCATCCAGTGGAACGTTAAAATCAACTCGTACGATGACTTTGTGACCTTTAACATCCAGGTTATTTAAATCTCCTTTCATATTTGCCAGGATTATCAGGACAACATAAATGCTAATTCGGAGAGTCTTGTAGAATATCCGGCTTCATTGTCGTACCAGCCAACTACTTTCACCAAATCCCCGGTAACCTCAGTCATCAATGAATCAAAAACACAGGAGTGTGAATTTCTGATCACATCACCGGAAACGATCGGGTCAGTACAATACTGGAGGTATCCTTTCATTCGGTTTTGTGAAGCATCTAAAAATGCAGCATTGATTTCGCTTTCTGTAGCCGGTTTTTCAAGTATTACACTGAGGTCTACGATTGAGCCGCTTATCACCGGAACGCGGTATGACATTGCTCCTAATTTGCTACCAATTTCCGGGATGACCAGTTTCAATGCTGATGCAGCTCCTGTGCTTGTCGGAATAATATTATAGGCTGCAGCGCGTGCACGTCTCAGGTCTCTGTGTGGTGCATCCTGCAGATTTTGATCAGAGGTGTAAGCATGTATCGTGATCATTGAACCCATTTTTATACCCCATTTATCAATCAATATTTTCACGAGTGGAGCGAGGCAATTGGTGGTGCATGAAGCATTTGAAAAAACAGTCTCCTTTGGATCTATTAAATGTTCATTGATGCCCATGACGATCGTAGGCACATCGCTTCCTTTCGCAGGAGCACTGATGATCACTCTTTTGGCACCATCAGGTCTGATATGTTGAGATGCCTTTTCACGGTCTGTAAAAAGGCCTGTGCACTCAAGGACGGTGTCTACATCTAAGCCTTTCCATAATTCAGCCGGTGATTTTATGGCTGAAATCAGGATTCGTTCATCATCGACCAGGAGATAATTTCCATCAACCCTGACGTCTTTATTGAAGGAGCCCTGAGCGGAATCATATTTAAGAAGATGGGCCAGTGTAGCAGGATCAGTTAAGTCGTTAATGCCGACGATTTGTACACCGGGCATATCATAGAGCTTTCGGAAAGTAAGACGTCCTATTCGGCCAAAGCCGTTAATTGCAATTCTTTTTGCCATTTAGAGATTAGATTGAAGCAGATGATTTAAGAGAGACAAAAATAAACGCTTAACGTTCAAAAGGAGGAATAAGCCAAATGTTTTTTCTGTAGGTTCATGATATATAAAGTCAAAGTCTTTTTATACTCATCTGGTTATCAGCTTAATAGATAAGTTTGGATCTGGAGGTAGGGGATAGGTTTCAAAATATTTAGCCGTTAGTTTTAAAAAATTCTAATTTTGCCCTGCTTTTTAAAGAAGCATCCGAGTAGACGGCCCCTTCGTCTATCGGTTAGGACGGCAGATTTTCATTCTGTAAAGAGGGGTTCGATTCCCCTAGGGGCTGCAAGCAGAGCTCAAAACCACAATGTGTGTTTTGAGCTCTTTTTTTTACCTCCTACCCCCTGATGCTTCGACTTGTATCACGCATCCATGGTTCGACACATTCGACTAGCTCAGTGCGACGCCTGCTTTCACTCTTCCTTTTGCTATGGTTCGGCTTCCTTACTCTTATCCTTGTGCTCACCTCACCAACCGCAGCTCACCAACCGTGTACTGCAGCTAAGCAATCAAGGGGGACTATTGGTTAGAATTTTTTTTAAAAAATTCACCTTTTCAAGAGTCAAGGTGTGAGAGTACAATGATTTGTGAATGGGAAAAGCCTTTCGAATGGTTCGGATTCCCTTTCCTATTTTTGTATGACGATTTTTTTTCATTTGATCTTGCTATCAATACTACGTTCTATGTATACTTCCGGTGACCTTCCCTGTAGAAAGTATAGTTCTCTGTCATTTTTGATCAGTAGCTGTAGCCTCTTTTTATTCCTGTTGATTTATAACCAGGCTGAAGGTCAGAAATATATGTTTCAAATCAACGATTTTAAAGCATTTAGTGACAATGTAAACCTTGACGGGTCTGCATCTGTTTCAGGGGAGCGTCTTCGTCTGACATCAGACAAACCGCGTCAATCGGGAGCATGTTGGTACTCTGCCAAGAAGATAGATTTTACGGAAGGATTTGAAACTGAATTTACATTCCTGATTTCCAGTGATTCTGCGAAGATGATGCCTGGTGATGGCTTTGCTTTTGTTATACAGGCTCAATCGCCAAACATCACAGGCGGAACAGGAGATGATATTGGATATAAAGAAATCCCTTTCGGTGTGGCCTTAGAATTTGATACAAAAGACGATAACGAAGGAAGCCGTAATCATATCAACTTGTCTTTTTACAGTCCTGAAACAAAAACATACCGCAGATATGCCACTGTTCATGAAATTCCGGAGATCACAGATGGACATTCGCATTTCACACGAATCATTTATCGGGATGGACGACTACAGGTTTATCTGGATTCATATTTATTTCCGGTCCTTTCTGTAAAACTGGATGTTGCAGAAAAAATAAACAGTCCGGATCATACGGCATGGCTTGGATTCACGGCATCTACATCTGATCAGCATTCCTACCAGGATTTATTGTCATGGTCCATTAAAGAATTGGAAGCTGCACCAAAGGATATTGTAGCCGATTCAGTCGCGGTGAAAGAGACAGGTACACTTGAAGTCAAATCACGTAAGCTTACGATCAGTGTATGGGATTACAATACGATCGATGGTGATATTATATCGCTGAAACTCGGACCTGAGTGGTTGATTACGCAATATCAACTCACCGGAGATAAATATGTGATTCAAACGACGTTGATCGGATTTGCACAGGATCTCGTTTTGTATGCGCATAATGTTGGTATGGTGCCTCCCAACACGGCTGCGATATCCGTATATGATGGACTGACAACACAGAGGGTAAGTCTTGAGTCTAATATGGAAACGAGTGAAGCTATTAGAATTGCGTTTACGGGAGATCGTGAAAATTAATCATGATGTCTCACCTTTGCCCCACGCCCCTAAAGGGGGCTTAGAACTTTTACCCTTCTGATACATTGAAAAACCAGGAAGAAATTTTCAAATGGAATGGGATTTCTATCCGGCAGCACATTGATGTGTTTAAAATTGGAACTGATGCATTGATTCTTGGCGCGTGGATTCCAAAGATTGTAGACAATGCTTTGTATGTGCTTGATGTAGGGACTGGCACAGGAGTACTTGCACTAATGATGGCTTTTTACTTTGAAAATGCAGAGATCACAGCTATTGATCAGGAAGATGCGTCGGTGGTGTTAGCTGAATCAAATTTCAAACATTCATTGTGGTCAGAAAGATTGGCTGTTAAGCAAGAAAACATTTTTGACGATTCGAATTCAGAAAAAAATAAATTTGACCTGGTTTTATGTAACCCTCCTTTTTTTTATAACCAATTGGAGGCTAAAATTGAAGTAAAAGCAAAAGCCAAACATGCTGCAGTTTCTTCACAGATTTGGATGGAAGCGTTTTTATCCAGATTGAATTCTTCAGGACACTTATGTATTGTAGTTCCTTTCGATACAGCATATGACTGGATCACATCAGCCAATCAATGTGGATTGTATTGTCAGGATCGTATGGACATTTATTCTTTCCAGGCTGATGCTATTCCCGGAAGATCACTTTTGCATTTTCATACTGAACTCAGGTTGCCTGAAATAGTCCGACTTGATATTTATGAATCATACAACAGATATACCAAGGCGTATCTTGATTTTACAAAAATCAGTCAATATCCAGATCGTACAAAAAAGACAGATCAAACACAATAAATGTCTTTGACCGATATGAAAAGGCAGAATAAAAAAAGGTGACCCTGCTAACAGTGGTCACCTTTTTTTCTAGTTCTGAGCCATCGTATCGTGAGTGGACTCTTCGATGATTTTCCTTGCAAGGTTAAGGATAGTATCATCTTCGAGGCTCACTATTCCACCATCAGGACCCGGTTGAATATGTTGAGATACGATTTGACCATTTTCATATTTTTTAGCTCCAAAATAATTCCTGACGGTCTGTTCTTCGACCTGGAGTTCATCAGCTATTCTCTTTACACTGCCTGTAGGTAAGGCGTGTTTAATTCTCCGCAATTCTTCAAAAGTGATATACATACTTTGTGATTAAGAGTGAAAAATATATTCCCGAATTGTAAGTTAAAAGTAAATTTTCAAATTAGAAAATTTATTTTTTCAGGTAATATCATCGGACAATCTCAGTGGATTTTCCTTATACATTTGTCTGGCAACCGACAGGGATTGAGACTACGATTTTGAAGGATAGCCATAAAGGATTGTCACTTACGCGAGGATTGAGTCCACATTGACGAGAGGAAGGCCGAAAGCATCGGCCACGCCTTTATAGACCACCTTTCCACTGACGACATTGAGACCGAGTTTGAGGGCGTGATCCTGGCGACATGCTTCCTTCCAACCCTTATCAGCTAACCGCAAGGCATAGGGAAGTGTAGCATTCGTAAGGGCTATCGTAGAGGTATACGGAACTGCTCCCGGCATGTTAGCGACGCAATAATGAACAACGCCATCGATTACAAATATCGGGTCCTCATGAGTGGTAGGTCGACAGGTTTCAATACAACCTCCCTGATCGACAGCGACATCAACTAAAACTGTACCGGGCTGCATTTCTTTGAGCATGTCTCTTGTGATCAGCATCGGTGCTTTAGCGCCGGGTATGAGAACAGCACCGATGATCAACTCATGGGTCCGGATAAGTTGACGGATATTTAGTTCATTAGAATACATTGTGATGACATTCGGAGGCATGATATCAGACAGGTATCTCAATCTATTGAGATTAACGTCCAGGATAGTCACCTGAGCGCCAAGACCTGCAGCCATTTTTGCGGCTTGGGTACCTACTATACCACCACCCAGCACCAGGACCTGAGCAGGGGCAACTCCTGGAACACCACCAAGTAACACACCTCTGCCACCTTCCGGCTTTTCTAGGAATTTGGCTCCTTCCTGGATAGCCATGCGACCGGCGACTTCAGACATAGGGACCAGAAGCGGAAGAGTTCGGTCCGAAAGCTCTACAGTTTCATAAGCAAGGCATATTGCTTCATTTTTGATCATCGCCTTTGTCAACGGCTCATAAGAAGCAAAATGGAAATAAGTAAACAGAAGTTGGTCTTTTTTGATCAGTGGATACTCAACATCAATGGGTTCCTTGACTTTGATGATCATGTCCGCCATGGCATAGACTTCTTCTATCGCGGGTAGAATGACGGCTCCACATGCTTCATATACTGAATCTTCAAAACCACTATTTACACCAGCGTTGTGCTGGACGTATACTTTATGCCCTCTTTTTGTCAACTCCAGTGCTCCAGCCGGAGTGAGAGCGACTCTGTTTTCATTTGTCTTTATTTCTTTTGGAACGCCTATAACCATGAGGTAATTTTTCTTAAGGTGCCAAAGGTATGTAATTCGGTTTGAAAGAGAACGGAGAAATGAGAATTCTGAAAGAGAATGATTGTGTTTTTAAGAAGAGAAAAGGGAAAATAAATAATCCTTAGATCTTCTCGTATAATAACTACAAAAGACTAATTATTTTGAAGAATAAAGGTGATATTTATAGATTAGAATTTGTAAAAAAATCAGCTACAATGGGACATACTCCTGTAAAGTTCAATAAGTGGATTTTGCAGACAGGTGGAGTGTTGTTGATGATTATGGCTTTTCCTTCAATTGTTTTCGGACAAGAGGCAAAACAGCAGGATTCTATAACTGCCGTACCATTCTTCTCACTTTCAGGAACTTTAACTCTTACCTCCGACTTTTATACTTATTCTTCAACACCTGATGGTTCTCAAAGAGGAAGACGCCCGGCATCTCTATATCGGCTTCTATTTTCTCCCACCCTAAAATTCGGCAATGCTATTTCGTTGCCTTTCCATATTGTATTAACTGTACCAGAAACAAATACTTCCACCCCATCAGTACGTCATCCTACAGTTATTCAATTTCTACAGAATCCCGCAAATGCTTTTGGGTTTTCAAGTTTTGCACCCAGGATTGGCTGGGCCCAATTTAATCTTGGAAGTTATAGTCCAAACTTCTCTCCTCTTACAGTTGGTGACCAACAACTCTTTGGTGCCGGATTCGATCTGCGACCAGGGAATTTTCGAATAGCTGCAAATTTGGGAACGTCACAACGAGCTATCGAACCAGATACAATACGACATATCCCTGGTGCTTACAAGCGCGATATGTATATGGGACGCTTTGCCTTCGGGAAAGAAGATGGCTCTATACTGGGCGTTAATCTTGTCTATGCTAAAGATGTGCAATCATCCCTTAAAAACAATATTTCAAGCATTTCACTTTCTCATCCATTAGTAAACAATCTGTCTGTAATCATCCCTGCAGACACTTTTCGATTGCGAGCAGAAGAAGGTATTGTAACTTCTTTCGATGCTAAAGTAAAAATCACAAATACTATTTCATTCAAAGCTGAAGGAGCATTGTCGAGTTTCACCAGGGATCTTCATGCACCGGAACTGACAAGTAATAAAAATCCATTAGACATCATTCAGAAAACACGTACATCTACACGTGCTGACTTTGCTGCTGCGACTACCTTCACCATAAAACAGGAGCAATGGGGAATCAAATTTTCCGGACGATACATGGGCGCGGGTTTTGTTCCTGTTGGTTATCCGTATATGCAGGCTGACAGAATTGAATTTGCTGGAGCGCCAAATTTTAATCTATTCAACAACAAACTTTCTGTAAGTGGTTCTATTGGTCAACGAGTAAACAATGTTTCTAAAACAAAAGGTGAGACGTCAACACAGTTAATTGCATCCGCAGATGTGAACTTGAATCTAAGTAATGCCTTTTCCATTTCTTCCAGCTATTCGAACTTTGGGATACGAAATGATAAGACTTCTGATACGCTGAAAGTACAAACGGTAAGCCAGGCGGTCAGCATTAATCCTATACTTACTCTTAAACAG
>JBDUAU010000676.1:0-7084 GCA_040004485.1 Saprospiraceae bacterium | reverse complement strand
AATCACGTATTGAATGCTGTCAATACCAATACGGGAAATGTCAACAATCCTTCAAACGTATATCTGTCCAATAGTGCTCCTGCAGAAATATACACATCAGGAGCAGGCAACCCTGCTATCATACCAGCAATAGCTTCTACAATTGCAAATACAGGCGGAAGTCAGGCTCATAATAATATGCAGCCCTATCTTACACTTAACTTTATCGTCGCGCTCCAGGGAATATACCCCTCCCGGAATTAATAAATTATGCTCAAATACTTTGTAACAAAAAACCAATCATGGCACAACCTTATGTAGGTGAAATCAGAATGTTTGGAGGCAGTTTTGCACCTGCCGGCTGGATGTTTTGTGATGGGCAGTTATTACCCATTTCAGAGAATGAAACTTTATTCCAACTTATCGGCACCACCTATGGTGGGGATGGTCAAAGCACATTTGCATTGCCTGATTTAAGAGGGCGCCTCCCTATTCACCAGGGAACGTATGCAGGAAACACATTTACTCTCGCTCAAAACGGAGGTACTGAATCTGTGACGCTGACTACAAATCATATTCCGGTGCACTCTCATTCATTTAATACGTACAACGCGGTTGCAAACTCTCCAAATCCAGGTAATAATCTCCTTGGATTATCTTCCCAGGTGAATATGTATTTTGGGGATATCCCCTCTATACCGATGAACAACGGTTCAATTTCACCTGTTGGTGGCAGCCAACCTCATGACAATATCATGCCTTTTTTGTGCATCAGCTTTATCATTTCTTTATTTGGTATTTTCCCTAGCCCTTAATAATTCACAAAAATATGGATCCATTTGTAGCAGAAATCAGAATATTCTCGGGGAATTTTGCCCCTACGGGTTGGGCACAATGTAATGGTCAGTTACTTCCTATAAGCCAGAATACTGCTTTATTTTCACTTCTTGGAACCTACTACGGGGGTAACGGTCAGAGTACTTTTGCCCTTCCTAATTTGCAGGGAAGCGCACCTATGCATCATGGCCAGGGTCCCGGACTCAGCGAACGGTTTCTGGGTGAGCAATCGGGATCAGAAACGATAACCCTTCTCACAAGTGAAATGCCGGTGCATAATCATCCGCTCATGTCAATCGGGGATGTGGGGGATGTAAATACGCCCACCGGCAATGGCATGGCCAGATCTACCGGAGCTGCAGTGTATAATCCATCAGGTAGTCTTGCTCAACTTAGCCCGAATGCCCTTGGTGTAAATGGATCCAGTTTTCCGCACAATAATTTACAACCACTTCTTACCCTGAATTTTATTATCGCTTTGCAGGGAGTATATCCGCCACGCACTTAAAAGGCAGGGAGTAATAGGCAATAAGCAATGCTTCGACTGGCGGCCCGCATCCATGTGCTACAGCAACCGTAGGCAATAGGCAATGATCTGCCGTATCGCTTCGACTATCGCTCAGCGACCGGCGAGATTCCAGCAAAAAAGATTTCGGCTCAATCAATGAAATCGAAAAAACTTTATCTCTAAAACTTTGGTCCCTGATCTCGTCGAAGGGAAGAAAAAATGTCCTTCTCCCACACCTTCGCTTATACCCTTCGACAAGCTCAGGGACCATCAGAATTATGTTTAATGTTGAGCGAAGCGAACGACTCGGCTATCAATCCAAAATTATTTTTTTGACATACTGTTCTTCTCCGGAATATAAATGGATAAAATAAATTCCCTTTGGGTAAGTTGAAATATCAAATGAATATGGAATTGCAGGATGAATATTTTCTGCGTTTAATAAAGATTGTCCCTCAGAATTGAATAATTCCAAATGCAAATTATTCGGCATATCTTTTTCCACCAGAATATTAAAAGACTCATGTGCCGGATTTGGAAAAATTGAAAACTTCAATCGAACAGGTATTTCCACTACTGCTGTCGATCCATTGTAGGTGACGACGGATTCGTTGATCACATTGTGACCACTCATCGGACCGGTATTCCCGGCGGGAACAGTTCCATAATATGTCGGACCGATGATGTAGGGATATTCAGCAATCAGGTTCGAATCAAGCGTGACGAAATAACAATATTGTCCCTGGGGATAATCCGGTGTGACACAAAATCTTCCATTATGAACATCAAGGTCTCCAGAGGCCTGTATGAATTCAAAATCTTCAATGTAATAACCTAATGGAAAATTACCCGACACATTTGGCCCCGAAGAACTTGCTGTCGATCCATCAGGTAATGTAGAGCGTGTTGAAATATTTCTTTTGTGGTAGCTACTCTGCATTCTTTTGATTCCACCGGTTCCGGTAGTATCGGCATAGGCAAATGCACCATAAATCGGAAATCCATCAAATGCGAATCCAATAATGGGTGAGTGTACATCGGTGATGCTGTCATTGTATAGACAGGTTGGATTGAGATGATGATGATATTCGCCATTAGGCGCGGGATGACCTAAGCAATCATCAAATGAGGGACCTTCTACGACAACAGCATTTTGATGCCATACATTTTGATTGTTGTAGCTCATGGCGTCTTTCGGATTAAACACCGACACCCCATTTGTCCACACACCGATATGTCCAAGTCCAGCGTTGACAGGTGTTCCTGAATTAGCTACAGGTTGTCTTGTGATTTTAAAAACGAAATTCTGGTTAGCAGGAATATTCGGATTGCCGGCCCAGGGTCCTATATCATATCCGGGTATGCATGTAGCACTGACATAAACATTGGCCGCTGAATACTGCACCTGTTGAATATTGGATGGAATATTATTGTATCCTACATCGCCATTGGTGTTCAATATCCAGGAATATATCTCAGGTGTAATCTGGGTATACGAATGAAGAGCGCAAAAGAAAAGAAAGCAGGTAATAAGTGTAAATTTTCGCATTGTGATGAGGGGTTAGATTTTAGATGGTTGCTGAGCTGTCGCATAAGGTTGAGAAATAGCCGGTCGAAGCATTATATTTTAAACGTGAGTATTGCTTATTGCCTATTGCTTACGGTTGAGCTGTGGCACGAGGCTGAGTTTAGCTGGTCGAAGTATTGTTTATTGCCTATTGATTTTTAATTGCAACAGGCTTTATATCCCTGGCTGCATTGGATCTCACACTTATTGACCCATATATCTTTCCCAACCCTATGGGCATTTCTTGAAATACACGAATAATCATTATCGCCATTATTCGGACAATTGTGGATCTCCCCTACAGGATGACACTGACATGATATTAAGCTGATCAGGTCGCCAATATTATCTCTGAATTTGAAATCCTTAGCAGCACCGTCGGTCAATAATTCAAAATATTCATTACCTGTGTACGTCCCTATACCATAAAGATTCTGATCAAGTGAATACCGGATGAGAGAATCATTTGCCAGATCTTTTATTGTAAGGGTATCATTCACTTTGGATTGAAAACTGCTTGCTTCCGGCACGGGAAAAGGTATGGAATCTTTGAACTGGATCATGTAGAATGTTGTATCCAACAGATTCACGAAAAGCGTGTATCCTTTACCTGTCTGATGCAGAAGTGATCCTTTGATCACAGGTTTAGCCGGACCCGTAGAGCACGCTAACATGGAAACTATAAAAAAAATGGGGATTGCCTTCATAAGAGAATTACTAAAATGTTTGCCCGGTATTTGATCTGTCCTGGACATCATTTGATCAGAAGGATGCCAGGCCATAAGGCCAAAGATAATTTTTCCCGGCAGCAACTGCCATGGTTGGAGTTTTGCTCCTACCATCTATCGGAGTCTTCATAGTGGCAGGAGCAAACTCCTGCCAATGCATAGAAAAAAAGAAAAGGACATCACTATGGATGTCCCTTCTTTCTCGCTCACCTTAAAAAATATTTTAATCTCATGGCATAATGACAATGACCTTCGTCAGCATTTCTTTCTCTGATTTGACTTCCATCAGATAACTACCACCCGGTATCCGGTCAATATCAATCGTGCGTGTATTAAGCCCTTTTTGAACGACTATTCGATCACTCAGGATGACCTGGCCGAGGAAATTGACGAAGCTATAAACAACTTCTTCTTCCACTGAAGATTTAAAGCTGAGATTGATCGTACCCTTAGCCGGATTAGGCCATAGATTGAGTTCCTTCAGATATTCACTCTGCCCTTCTTGTGTCACAGAAGCTGGTATAATCATTGGCGCATTCGGATTCACATCAGGGTCGGCATAAACCGGAATTGATATGATCGGAATTTCACCCGGTTCAAGACAATGCAGGAGATACATGCACATGGATTGACAACCGAATGCATCGGTGACGATGAGAATAATTTTCACATCAGCCCATCCCATATATATCGTGATATCAGGAGTGCCCTGTCCGCCCTGGATAAAACATTTATTGCCGACGATTTTCCATTCATAGGTATACGGGCCGAAACCTCCTGTAACATCAGATGTGATGATCACACCATGTGAGTTACATTCGACCACTTCCGGAACATTTATAGTACATACAAGGAATGAATTTGGAATCCATGTAATATGCTGTATCGTCACAGATGTATTACCGCAGGCATCAGTTGATGTCCATGTCCTGGTCACAATAAATATACCCGTACCATCATCCGGAGAAATGGATTCAGTATAGATAACAGTGACCGGAAGCGCAGTATCATCAGCCTGAACAACAGGTGCGACAGGCAGAGGTGCACAAACTATCATGGTATCATTTGGAACACCGGTGATCACAGGTGGCATATCATCTATGATATCAATAGTGATTGATATTAAAGATGAATTGCCACATATATCTGTAGCCATCCAGGTATAAACCCGATGTTCACTGAAACCTGTCAAAAGACAATCATCATGTGTAACTACTAAAGTAAATACAGGTATGATGACCAGGCCGCAATCATCTGATACAAAAACGGTGTTCTCATCAAATGCAGCCATTTTTTTCATCAATTCCTCCTGTGATATGTATACAACATTGTGGTTAATATCAAGAAATTGGTAGAGGATGGAATAGGATGGAATAAGTATGACAGGAGCGATTGTATCTCCAACAAAAATATGTTGAATGATAGTCGTTGTATCACCACATGCATCCACTGCCATCCATGTACGTTGGATCACCAGTCCCCTGCAAGCTTCTTCAAGAGTATCCTGTACCATGGTCACATCTACAAAGACACCGGCACATTTATCAAATGCAGTCACGTTGGGTATGCTGAGATCATCACATATCTCTTCTGTTATACCCGTGATGACTGGTCCTCCACTACCTACGTTTATGGTTTGGAATGCAACTGTTGCATTTCCACATGGATCAGTCGCTGTAACCTCGCGCTCTATGTAATATTTAGAAGGACAATCGCTATAAAAATACCGATCACTCGTCGTAATGGTCACGGAGCCACAGTTGTCTGATGCAACATATACAGGTAAAGAGTCATTGCAACCAATTCCTATTACAGCTCTGAAGTCTACAAACACAGGACTTGTTTTATCTTCAATACTTGCTATTGCTGTCAGCGTACTCAGATTACCACATACATCCGTAGCCGTCCATAGTAATTGCATCAATGCCACATTACTACCTGCAGAACAATCACCTGATGACAAAAGTGTCTCTGCGAAACTCAGGTTAACAGGTCCGGCACAAGGATCATTTGAAACAACATCCTGCGTTCCGAAGAGTGTCATCTGTTGATCATGAGCGGCACAATTAAGTAGTATGACTTCACCGGCTCCAAGAGAATCAAGCATTGGATTCACAAATTCAAGATTTGGTTGTGCCTCACCATTCGGAATCAATATAGCTGTGTCTCTTGTCATATTGCCACAATCATCATACGCCTCATATGTTCTTCTCACTGCTGAACCCTCACCGCATGGATTTGGAATATTGAAGTCCCAGAACCTGACATGAGCTTCACCACAATCATCTATAGCATCTACATTAGCCAACAAAGGATCGTCAATGCACGCCAGCGAAGGAACACCTATGAGTTCTGGTGCCTGATTATCGATCAGATTGACAGTTACCGTCATGCTGGCTACATTACCACAAAGATCAACAGCTTCCCAATGCAGTATCTGTTGTTGGATATAGCCTGAAAAATCACAATTGTTAGCATCGATGACTTTTCGATCAAATGTTACATTGACTGCATCACCACAAGTGGATGTACTCACGATCGAAACCGCGCTCATCACATTGATGTAAGCAGGAATACCACCTTCGCTGCAAGTATACTCAAGCGTTGATCCATCAATCAAACCTGTCATCTCAGGTTGCAATAATTGCAGCGTTGGTGGTTGATTATTAACTAATGTTATATGTTGTGTTTCTGTTGTTTGATTTCCACATCGGTCTTTCGCTGTCCATGTTCTTAAGATGACCTGCCCATCCGCACAACCTGATATGGGTTGTGTCTCGCTGACAAAAAGTACACACGCACACAGACATTCATCAGTAGCAAATACAATCGTAGGAGGTAATGGAATCGAATCACAGTTGACTGTAATATCAGCAGGTATGCCGTGTATCACCGGTGGAATGGTATCAATCAAAGCCAGGAACAGGAATGCTGTGCTGCTATTACCGCATTCATCGGTTGCCGTCCAGGTCAGGCGAAATAGATTGATATATCCATCTGTTTCACAAGTTCCTTCATCTTCAACGACCTGAGCAAAAGTTACGGTTACAGCTCCGGTGCAATTATCTGCCGTAGTGACATCATTGATACCAAATACGGGTAGATCCCAGTTTGGATCCTGCCCAAAACACTGCACATCAAGTGTACTTCCATTAACCTGTCCATTTGGTAAAGTGATTACCGGAGGTGTGTTGTCAAGAACAGTAATGACCTGCATACATGATGCAGATTGAGCACATGCATCAGTCGCCAGATATGTTCTCGTCAGCGTAAAACGATTAGTACACGTTTGATTGCTGATCACATCGCTCAGAAGACTTACTGTACTTGTTCCTCCACACGCATTTGTGATGACTCCAAGATTGAGATTGACAGGAGGTACCAGCGAAGCACAGGATACGGTTACATTGCCCGGGCATATAATTGAAGGAGGTGTGTTGTCAAATACGGTTATGTTTTGATTAC
>JBDUAU010000583.1:0-2138 GCA_040004485.1 Saprospiraceae bacterium | reverse complement strand
AGGTTAAGCGTTTTCAGGCCAATACCTCCCACAGAATGCGGAATAAGGATAAGAACACCAAAGGCCGTTTGACGGGATCTACAATGGTGAGCGAGGCTGACGAAAAGAGAGTTAAAAGAATGCTTTGTAAGTAAATTCTTAGAAAAAAAATATTCATAACCGTTTGCCAGGACAAAAGCGTTGTTTTACAACCCCTGTCATACCAAATTGATAAATCATGCCTAGATCAGTAAATGCTGTTGCCTCCAGGAAAAGGAGAAAGAAAATTTTAAAAGCAGCAAGAGGTTATTTCGGAGCCAGAAGCAAAGTATACACCGTAGCGAAGAATGCAGTAGAAAGAGCGATGAGGTATTCCTACATCGATCGCAAGAAAAAGAAACGTGCTTTCAGGGGATTATGGATAGCCCGTATTAATGCTGCAGCCAGAATGAACGGAACGACATATTCGAAGCTTGTGAATAAAATGAATAAGGCTAATATCCTTTTAAACCGTAAGACACTTGCTGATCTCGCACTTAATCATCCCGAAGCATTTAAAGCTGTTGTTCAGGCAGCCGGATAAATATTGAATTATTCTGACTAGTCTCTCACCCTTTCTGGAACTGGAATAATTTTACAACCCAACCAAATAATCCTGGTTGGGTTTTTTCTTTTATCTAAAATTGAATGGTATTATTTTCTCATCGCCTCAACAGGATCGAGACGGGCAGCCTGCCAAGCAGGTATAAGACCTGAAAGAACACCAATCACTATAGCAATAATCATTGCAATAAGAATATTTGTGGACGACAGATAGATATCATAATGGAATGCAGAGGTAGCAATCTTTAATACCCCAAACACTATAAGTAATCCAATAACTGCACCGATAATGCAAAGAACTATGGATTCAATCAAAAACTCCAATAGTATAATAGATTGTCTTGCACCGAGCGCTTTTTTAATACCAATAATACCTGTCCTTTCTTTGACGGAGACGAACATAATATTCGCAACGCTAAACATGCCTACGAGAATTGAAAATCCGCCGATAAAGATGCCTACAACATTCATCATACTGAATACTGGCGCCAATAATTTTGTCAGCATAGCTAACTGATTGATCGCAAAATTTTCAGACTCCCTTGGTTTGATTTTACGGGCACTTCTCAGCACACCGGTAACCTCATCCTTAAGATCATCAAGCACCACACCTTCCTTTGCTTTGATATTCAGGGACGTACCCCATGTATATCTTGATTTGACATTGACGAGCTTTTTCGCCGTCATAAAAGGGATGAGTATAGCCTCGTCAAATTGAAAAATATGGATCAGACTATTTCCTTCCTTCTTCAAAACTCCCACAACCTGGAAATCCATCCCCTTGATCTTTATTTCTTTTCCGATGGGTTCTATAGTCCCAAACAAATTTTCTGCAAGTATGTATCCTATAATTGCTCTGTTTGCGCCTGTAGAGGATTCAAATGAGGTAAAAAATCTTCCTTCTTCAAATTGAAGCCTGAAGATATCAGCATAATCTTCTGTTACACCCGCCATATAAGCGCCTTCTACACTGCTTGATCCAAACTTCAAAGTCCGTCCAGGCATAAAAACAGAGAAGCTGGCCTGATCAGAAAGCCTGACTTTTTTCTTGATGATTTCAAGGTCCTCATAGCTGGGTTGAGGCCTTCGCATATATTTCCACCAGTTTTGAGAAGGATCTTCATTCCAGGGCATCTTATCCACATACAGGACATCATTACCCAGCTTTTCAAAACTGCTGCTGATATTGTCTTTTAAAGAATCAACAGCTGATAATACAGAAATGATACATATGATACCGATACTGATCCCGGTAAGCGACAGAAAGCTTCTTAGCTTATTAGCAGATAACTGCTGCAGAGCCTGAACAATACTTTCATAAATGAGGTTTAACAACATCATGGCTAAAACTAAATAAATCTGTTTTAGTTAACTTCTTTTATTCGATAAAAGAGTAATAGAGACCGACATGAGCAACAAATGCCTGAAAAATAAATCATTACATCCACAAAATAAGCCAATTACGCTTGCTTTTTGGTGTCCGCTTGTATTATCTTTGCACTCCATTTTTTTCAACCTGTAATATGCGCACAAAACTTTCACAGTTTACTTTTGAA
>JBDUAU010000411.1:0-7107 GCA_040004485.1 Saprospiraceae bacterium | reverse complement strand
GGTTCAGATTTGAAGCTTCTGCTACCGGACATTTTTATGGTGCCCTACAGGAAATCGGCATCCCCAATGGATGGTTTGCAAATGTAGAGGACCTGACGCTTTATACAGAAACATCACCCGGAGGGCCATTGTTACAAATCACGATGGATTCCATCAATACAGGCGGACATGAATGGATTGATGGATGCATTGATCGCGGCGTATATTATTTATTGGTGCGGCATTGTTTGCGCATCGATACTATACAGCCTTATCGTGCTGTCATTAAGCTGGAGGATTCTCCCGGAGATTTTTGTAGTAATGCTATCCAAATAAATGTAATCAATAGTACTCCTGTCACGGGTACAACTTTGATAGACTGTCACACGATAGGCACGGATGTAGGTGAGTTTCTACCTGATGGAAATTCATGCTTTTTTGTACCGGGTAGAAAAACAACATGGTTTCATGCGATAGTCAATGCCGGTCCCATGGTGGATCTAAATTTTGAACTGGGTGAAAATTTTCAGGGAAGCGCTGTCAACCTTAGCGACCTGTCCTACAGGATACTATCCGGCTCGTGTGGTGCTATGACACCGATCGTCTGCAGTGCTTCGGGTACGAATGTCATCACACTCAATTGCCTGGCACCTGGCGAGTACTATGTGCAGGTGTCCATGCCCGAAAGAACCGGAACAGGCAATAGTCCTGAACTTAAAGGCCTGCTGATGCTGACGATTACAGCCGTACCTTCTGACCCGTTGATCTGCACTAATCCTTTTGACCCTAATCAGGTACTTGCAGATTTTGTATTAAACACAGGTTGCGATTCGGTATCATTTCAAAACCTGTCAACTTCAGGAACTGACATCACATATTTATGGCAATTTCCAAATGGGACAAGTACAGATGCGAATCCTGTATGGACACCACCAGGTCCGGGCACGTATACCATTACACTCACCGTCACCAATGTGATATCAAATTCATCCGCTATCAAAACATTAACGGTGGATATCATAAATCCATTTGCCAATTATGTTCCACTTGCTGATGACATATTGTGCAATCAAACAGGAAGTATCCTATTGGATGTTACGCTTCTGGGTGCTACTTATGAATGGAATGATGGATCTACATCAGCTACCCGTCTTGTTGTTGTTCCCGGAACATATAAAGTGATTATAAGAAAAGATGGTTGCGAAAAACGTGATACAGTTGTAGTTACGGCGATTGATGCTACCAGAATGATCACGTTTAAGATTTGCCCGGAGGATAGTATAGTCATACATGGGCAGATTTTCAATAAATCAAATCCGGCAGGAGTTGTCACAGTCCCAAATGCAGATCCAAGTGGTTGTGATAGTTTGTTGAATGTTAATCTGCAATTTTATCCAGTCGCCAATATTAACTTAACGGAATCTATTTGCTTTGGTGATAGTTACGCATTTGCTAATCAGAATCTGACTCAATCCGGGACATACACGAACATGCTTTCCGGCATTAATGGTTGTGATAGTTTAATAACACTTAACCTGACGGTCAAATCTCTTGTGATAGGTGATTTTTTCGTGACTAGTTGTGCCGGAGCTTCTGTTTCGCTACAGGCCGGAGAAATAGGTGCTTCATACCTTTGGAATACTGGTGCTACAACTGACTCTATCATAGTAAGTGTTGATGGTTCATATGTGGTGAGTATCAGCGATATTGACAATTGCGTCTTTGAAGAAGACGCCTTCGATGTCACATTTGGACAACTGGCAGTACCTGCATATGTATTGCCTGCATTCCTCTGTCCGGGAAGTGATATTTTGCTTTCAGCCACAGGTTCTTCCGGATCTTATCAATGGTTTGATGATGCCGGTGGACAAAATTTACTTGGTACCGGTTCAACTTTTTTATTGCCGCATGTTACACAAGATGATACGTTGTATGTGATGGCTTTTGATCCTTCAATAGATCATTGTGAAAGTAATCTCGTGCCTGTTATATTATCATTGGAAGATGAACCTACGCATTTCATTCAGGATGAGATCATTTGTGCAGGGAGTACGTTATTGCTTCCATGGGGTGAAAGTGTGACACCGGCATCCGACGATAGCTATGCATATGCATGGCAAAATAGTGTGAGTGGTTGCGATAGTATTGATTTGACAGTGAATGTGGCGCTCATTCATTTGCCGCCTGTAAATCTTCCATCTTCATTCACGTTGCAATATGGCGACAGTGTGTTGTTGGTGCCACAGATTGATTTCATTGTGGACTCTCTTCGCTGGACACCTGCAGCAGGATTGAGTTGTACGGATTGTGTTCAGCCATGGGCAAGCCCTGAAGAATCCATTGATTATACACTGACGATCTGGTCTGAGGATGGATGTGTGACGACAGCAGTGATCAGTATTGAAGTCAGACGCGATGTTAATATTTACATTCCGAATGTATTCACACCTGATGGTGATGGTGTCAATGATATCTTTACTGTATTCGGTAATCGCGAGGTGAAGCAGGTAAGAAAATTACTGATCTATGACAGGTGGGGTGATGCCGTTTGGCAAGGTGAAAATTTTCCTGCGGACGGGACTTATGGCTGGGATGGTTTATTCCGAGGAAAGAAGATGCAGCCTGGTGTAATGGCCTGGGTTTGTGTAGTTGAATTAGCAAATGGAGATATAAAGACATTTGCGGGAGATGTGACGCTTGTTAGATAAAATATGCAGAGAGCAGAGAGCAGAGAGCAATAAGCAAAATCAAATTAGCGAAGATTAGCGCAATTAGCGGCAGAAATGCAATTGGCAATATACAATAAGCAAAAATTAAATTTGTGAAATTTGCGGCAGTAAAATTTAACCTCTGGGGTCTGCAAGTTGAGCGAAGCCGAAACTTAGTAGGTAAATACTTCACAGGTCGCTGAGCGGAGCCGAAGCGAAACGGCATTTTTTGCATTAATACTTTTTTAAAATAATTTCTGCGTAAACTGCGTCGAAAATATAATGTGTTGATTATTGCTTTAACACAAATCGCGCAAAAGTCCTGTTTTCCATTTCAATTCGCAAAAAATAAACACCTGTTGGATATTGACTCATTGGAATTGACATGACAGTTTTTGAATCCGCCACCGACCACAACAAATTACAATATGTATCAAAAAAAGAAAGACGAATAGTCTTAAAATCATTTCGATCAAAATCCAATGTGAGTACATCATGCACAGGATTTGGATAAAGATTAAATCCAGGTTCAGAAACAATTGGTTTATTCGAAGTTGTCCCTCTCAGAATCGTAAATAATGCAGTTGTTTCATTGCTGTTCCCACATTCATCAACAACTGTAAAAGTTACACCATAACTGAAGGTAGTATCACAGGACATGTCCACAACCGGTGCATCATATTGCCAAAAAATATCTCCACAATCATCATGAGCGCTTGCCCCTCCATGCTGATCAAGCCATTGTTGAAAAATCATCTGTTGATCCGACAAACCACATGCAATTGCTGTGTCCATTGCTTCAATATCTACCACAGGAGGAATTTGATCAATCAAAGATATGATCGCACTTGTCGTAGCACCATTACCACATTCATCCGTTGCTGTGAAAACCACCTTTGCACTACTTGTAATCCCACATCCAACATTGAGCTCTGCATATTCATTTGTCCAATTCACCATGCCACAAAGGTCACTTGCCTCTGCCCCACCATGCTTATCAATCCAACTTTGAATAATGCCTTCCTGATTGAATGAATCGCAGACAATAGTAGTATCCTGCGCAGATTGATTTATGTCAGGAGCAAGATGATCTTCAATACTCAGCATCGCAGCTGAAACACTTGTATTTCCACAATCATCCATCGCCGTGAATACAACCAATGCATGACCTGCTGTTCCGCAACTGTATGACAAAGTTGAATAGTTATGATTCCAATTTACTGTACCACACAAGTCATGAGCTTCAGCACCTCCATGATTATTGAGCCATTGTTGTATAACCTGATCATTTGAAGGTCCGCATTCTATGTTCAGGGACTGTGCCATGTTCGTAACCTCAGGTTCTGTCTGATCTATTATTGTAAAACTCGCAGACGAAACGGCACTATTTCCACATTCATCAGTGACAATAAAAGAAATAATTGATGAACCCGAAGACCCGCATTGTTGCAGAATTGGTGAAAGGTTATTTGTCCAAACTACATTGCCGCATGCATCAGAAGCTTGTGCCCCTCCATGATTTGCAAGCCACGCATTGAGATCAGGTGCATTACCGTGACCATCACATTCGACAACTATACTCGATGGAAGTACATCCATATTCGGAGGCGCTGAATCAATGAAATACACTGAAGCAACGCTGTATGTACTTCCGCATTCGTCAGTCGCAGTGAAAGTTACTATCGCGTTACCAGTACCCCCACAATCATTACTTAAATCTTCAAAGTCGTGAGCCCAGGTAAGCTGACCGCAATGGTTACTGACTATAGCACCACCATGATTATCAAGCCATGATTGCAAAGTTGCTTCAGGATTATTCATTCCACACTGTATGATGATATTACTTGCAGGTCCATCGAGTGAAGGTGGAGATGTATTGGGTAGTATTGTAAAATCCAAACTAAAGTCAAGGTAATCCTGGGTCGCATTATCCTGGATGATACGCACTCTTCCCTGAGAGGTAAATATCGCAGGGACATACCATGTATAACTTAATGAATCCAATGGAATATCCAGTTGAATGGGCTGCCAATTGTCACCCCCATCAGCAGAAAAGTACAGATCCCAGTTGAGGGTCACATGAAAAGCTACGATGTGCCACTGGATAGTAACTGTCTGTCCTTCGATGAATGTCTCACCTCCCTGCGGATAGTCCAATGCAACATGAGCTGACACGTCTTGAGAAAAACACAACATCATCAACAAGAATAAGATCTTAAAAACAGAGGCCGGCATAACTAAAAATTGTATGTTTTAAAAATTTGAACAGATCATACGTTGACGAAAACTGGATATGATTGCAAGGTATCAGATTTAACATGGATATCGATAAGGATAACATCGAAATTTAGCACTCTTGAAAAAAAAACTGACCGCGTTCCATTCAGTCGAAGGCCATTTATATTTTCTATATAATTATATAATCATTTCCCAGAATTATATAAGAAAAATAGCGTTTATTCCACTGACCTTTGGATCATAAAATTTAATAACCTAAAACAATTTATACATGGCTAAGAAACCAATCACAAGTCCTAAGCCTGCAATGGCGGACAGAAAGACAAACGAAGATTTCAATGGCAAAAAGCCCATCTCAAAAGAGCAGATCCTTGACGAATCCGAGGAAATAGAAGATGAAGACAGAGATGATGCAGATACTGCTGAAGAAGACAGAGATACCGATGATTCGTATGATGAGTCCGATGATATGGATGATCAGGATGGTCTGGATGAAGAAGGAAATGACGACTATGACAGGGATGATGATGACAATGAAGATGACCGTTGATTATTCGATTAATTAAAGTAACTGGCTAAGTCTCATCCTTTACTTTTATCCCAATCATCAAAACGATCTAAAATGAACAAATCGATTATTGTCTCAGCAATTGCCCTCATATTCGTCTCTATGCACTTGAGTTCATGCGCAGCCGTGGAGGGCATATTCAATGCCGGCGTTGGAGTAGGTGTTTTCATTGTACTCTTTATAATTGTGATCATCGTATTCCTCGTCATGAAAGGGAAGAAAGGAACTTAATTTATAACCCTACAAAACAGTCTTTGAAGTAGAGATCAGATGCGTCTGGTCTCTGCTTTTTTTTTACAGGTTGAATATCTAAAACATATCCCGACCTTTACCTGATGATTCGCACTGTCACTGTCACCCGTTATATTACACCTCTTCGCGAAGGTGGCTCATTGCCCGCGATAGTGGAAGCTGATGACGAATTCATGTATGTCCTTAAATTCAAAGGTGCTGGACAGGGGACAAAAGCGTTGATAGCCGAATTGCTCGGTGGTGAGATCGCGAGAGCACTGGGTATGCGAGTCCCCGAAATTGTTTTTGCAAATCTCGACGAAGGTTTTGGCCGCATGGAACGTGATGAGGAAATTCAGGACCTGCTGAAATTTAGTGTAGGACTTAATCTTGGATTGCACTATTTGTCCGGAGCCATCAGTTATGATCCTACGGTCAACAAATTGGAACCTGCACTGGCCTCATTGATAGTGTGGATGGACTGTTTCCTGATGAATGTAGACCGTACGGCAAAGAACACGAATATGCTGTACTGGCACAAACAATTGTGGATGATTGATCATGGCGCCTCACTTTATTTTCATCATGGCACAGGTGATTGGCAGGAAAAGGCACGGCAACCATTTCTACTCGTCAAAGATCATGTTTTGCTGAAGCTCGCTACAATGTTGGACGATGCAGATAAAAAGGCTCAGTCTTTGCTCACGGAAGAAAAGATAAATGAAATCGTTTCATTCATTCCCGATGCATGGCTTTCAGACGATATATCGAAAGACGAACAAAGAGACCGGTATTCTCAATATTTTACAACCCGCTTGGCAAATGCAGCGATATTCATAATGGAAGCAAATCATGCAAGAGAAACACTTATTTGAATACGCCGTCATTCGCGTCGTTCCCCAGGTCGAACGGGGAGAGTTTATCAATGTAGGTGTCATCCTGTATTGTTCAAAACTCAATTTCCTCGTTGCCAAATGGATGTTGGATGAAAACCTGATGGCTCAATTCGCACCAAAACTTGATCTCGTGGAATTGAAACAAAATCTATGTGCATTCGATATCATCAGCAAAGGCGGTCCGGAAGGTGGCACCATCGGTATGATGGACATGCCGGGCCGTTTTCGTTGGCTTACGGCTACACGAAGCACGATCTTGCAACCGTCAAGTGTACATCCCGGATTTACGGATGATGCGGAGGAGATGCTGGAGCGTTTGTATAAGCAACTTGTAGTGCGAACTACGTGAAACAGATTCCCGAGAGACAATGTTTGAATCAGAATTTGCAGAATTGAAGAAAAAATAGAATTTATCAAACTATAAGATTTTATCTCCAACCAAGTGATATCCAATTCTGAAAATTCCTGAATTCTGAAAATTCTGATT
>JBDUAU010000413.1:0-7107 GCA_040004485.1 Saprospiraceae bacterium | reverse complement strand
AAAGCGAAAATATTTTATAGTTCATTGTTTTGACAAAACACAATGATAGGTGCTCATCCCCATCCCGGATAGAATGTGGATTACCTGTTGTACAATTCTTACCTGATGGTTAGATTATTTTTTAAAAAATGATGGGGTTATGAAGAGTTCCCACTCGGGGGAACAGGATTCGCAGAATCCAAGGGGGAGAAAGTTTATGAAGGTTATAAAGGCTATAGGTTTATAAGTTTATTATGTTTAAAGGACAGCAGAACGATTTTCAGCAAATCAGAAATTTGCTGTCACCACGATGGTTCGACTTGCTGTTACTCAACCTCGGGCTACAGCTCACCAACCGCATAGTTGAAACTACGCCGAACCGTAAAGTATTATTAAATGCAAACTACTTTTGCATTTAATAATAAACGAATTTTACTTTCTGTGTGACTTGTTTCCATGATCAACAGGGGTTTTAACATTATTTCTTTTTAATCTCAGACAAATCCATACCACATTTTGGACACTTGCCGGGCTTATTGGATAACACTTCAGCATCCATTGAGCACTGGTAAAATGTATCTCCGCTTTTCAGTTTCAGCGTATCCAGGTTGAATGTTTGTGAGGAGTTGTTATTTGCAGGTTCACTTTTGCAGCAAGAACCCTTGCAGGCAACTAACGTCAATGCGATCGACACCCCGAATAAAATAATTATTTTTTTCATTCTAGTTTATTTATTTATTTCAAATCGTTTTAATATGGGATTATTAAGCTAATTGTTTTTGCGACTTCTTTTCCAGATATGTCTTCAACGCCTTTTGTCCAAATAAATAAAATATAGCAGGGCGCACAGACATGTCAAGTAATGTTGAACTTAACAATCCACCGAGTATGACAGTTGCTACCGGGAAAAGAATTTCTTTTCCGGATGCAGTGGGATCAAGTGTCAGTGGTATGAGTGCTAAAGCAGCTACTAATGCAGTCATAAGCACAGGCACTAATCTTTCAAGCGATCCGCGGATAATCATTTTCTTACCGAACTCCTCACCCTCATGTTCTACCAGGTGGATGTAATGTGAAATCATCATGATACCGTTCCGGGATGCAATGCCTGTGAGCGTAATGAAGCCAACTAAAGTGGCCACAGAGAAAACACCACCTGTCAATTTCACAGCAATCACACTGCCAATCATTGACATTGGAATGCTCAACATAATTTGAACCACAATATTTACGGAGCCGAATTGTGTATAAAGTGCAAGAAAAATGCCGGCAATGGAAAATAGGCTGAGTATGAAAATAAGCTTAGAGGCTTCTTGTTGTGTCTGGTACAGTCCTTCGTAAGAAAGAAAATATTCCTGTGGCAATTTTACATGTTCTCCAATTTCTTTTTTTATTTCTTCTACGGTACTTCCCAGATCTCTTCCAGCCACATTGCATTGAACTATGATTCTTCGTTGGGCGTTTTCGTGATTAATCGTATTGGGGCCGTTTTCATAATAGATGTCAGCCACATTTTTTATTGGGATCATATCTCCATCGGGAGTTTCAATCAATGTTTCTTGTACAGTGTTGATGTCCATACGATTTTCATCTGGTGATTTCAACACAAGGTTAAATCGTTTTTGCCCTTCTAAAATTTGTGTAACCGTCTCTCCCTGAAAAAGGGTTTGTAAATCGAGTACAACCTTTCCTCGTTCCATTCCATAAAATTTTAACGCGTCCTCTTTTACTTTAATTAAAAGCTGTGGAACTTGCCTTTGATTTTCAATTTGCAAATCAACCACACCCGGAATCTTTGACATCGTTTGCTGAATCCGGGTTGCATATTTTCTGAGTTCAATCAAATCGCTTCCGAACAGTTTTATGGCTACCTGTGCATTTACACCGGAAAGTAAATGTTCCAGCCGGTGCGAAATGGGTTGACCGACATTTACGCTCACGCCTTTGAGAACAGATAGTTTATCACGGATCTCGGCGAGCACTGCATCCTTCGTACGCTTGCTTTTGCTGTAATTTAATTCCACTTCTATTTCACTGGCGCTTACCGGTTCCGCATGCTCATCTAATTCTGCTCTCCCTGTCCTGCGCGCAGTATATTCCACTTCAGGTACTTTCAATAGTTGCTGTTCTGCTATGGTTCCGATTTTATTAGATTCTTCCAATGATGTTCCTGCTGCGGCGGAGACATTAATCGTGAGCGAACCTTCATTGAATGCAGGCAAAAATTCAGAACCAAAAAAAGGAATAAATGAGAAAGCAGCAAGCATAATTATAATAGTAGCAACCAGCACCGTTCTGGGTTTTGATAGTCCGAAGTTTAACAATTTTGTATCCTGTCTTTTTAAAAACCGGACCAGGAAGCTGTCTTTTTCTTCCTTCATCATTTTCATTTTCGGCAACAGGTAATAACACATGGCGGGTGTAACTGTAAGCGACACTACGAGAGAAGCGAGGATAGAAGTGATGTATGCCATGCCCAACGGGGAGAAAATTTTCCCTTCCATTCCGCTTAAAGAAAACAAGGGTATAAATACTAAAACAACAATCACCGTGGCGTAGACAATAGAATTACGCACTTCACTTGATGCCTCGTAAATAACGACCATCGGAGGCTTAGGATTCTCTGTGTGTTGGTTCTCGCGTAACCTTCGAAAAACATTTTCAACGCCTACAATTGCATCATCCACCAGTTCACCAATGGCAATGGCAAGTCCTCCTAGAGTCATCGTATTTATGCCTACTCCGAAATATTTAAAAACCAGAGCTGTTATGATGAGCGATAAAGGAATAGCTGTGAGGGTAATAATAGTCGTGCGAAAATTAAGCAGAAACAAAAATAAAATAATGACCACCAGAATTGATCCATCTCTTAGAGCATCTTCGACGTTGTTGATGGAAGACTCAATAAAATTAGATTGTTTAAAAATGTTTGGATTGATTTTTACATCCGGAGGTAATGATGCCTGCAAAGATGCACAGGCTTCGATTAATTTCTTAGTGAGGTCGATCGTACTGGCATTAGGTTGCTTCTCTACCGCCAGAATTACTCCGGGCTTGCCATTGATACTTGCATCACCACGCTTCAATCCTACTCCGAATTTTACTTCGGCAATTTGTGAAAGTAGAACAGGGGTTTGTTCTTTATATGCGACTACTATATTATTTATATCCTCAATAGAAGTTAGTCTCCCAAGATTCCTGATCAGGACTTCTGTTCCATTCCGGTTGATGAAATTTCCTGTAGTGTTTAGATTGGAATTTTCTAACGCCCTGGCAACATCATCCACAGTAATTCCAGCTGCATTTAGTTTGGGGAGATTCAACAATACCTGATATTGCAATTTATTGCCACCAATAGGGATGATTTGTGCAACACCCGGAATGGAAAGTAAACGATACCTAATGGTGTAATCGGCAAGTGTCCGAAGTGCTTCGGGAGAGGTCGTATCCGAAGAAATTCCTATCAGCATAATTTGACCCATCACCGATGATATTGGACCTAATTCAGGTGTAACTCCTCTGGGCAATTCAATAGATTGCATTTTTTCAGAGATCGTTTGACGCGCTCTGAATATATCGGTTCCATAACTAAAGTCAACGAACACCATTCCCAGACCAATAGTGGAATTGCTTCTCACCGATACCACTCCGGGCGCACCATTCAATGCAGTTTCAGTTGGAAGTGTGACAAGCTGCTCTACTTCTTCCGGAGCCATTCCTTCTGCTTCTAAAAATATAGTGACCCGTGGTCTATTCAAATCAGGTAACACGTCTACCGGTAAATTGATAGCCGTATACGTTCCACCAATCATCAGGATGACAGCGAAGGCAAGCACCATGAGGCGATTGTCAAGAGAGAATTTAATGATTCGGTTCAGCATTGGATTTTAATTATTTATTAGGGGCCAACCGTTTTAGGAGTTGTTTTTATTAAATACTTTTCCATTGATAACTTATTACTGATTCATAAAAATTGACTTCACCTCATACGTACTGTTGCTTACCACTCTCTCATTTTCTTCCAGCCCTTTAAGAATAACTGTTTCTTGTGCATTACTTTGTCCCGCCTGGATATAAATTACTTTGAACACTTCCGGCTCATGATGAATGAAGACAACCGATTTGCCATTGATGTCGCTGATGGCTGAAGTGGGAACAACTAATTGCTGTACATCCGATTTCACTACCACATCTACAGTGACAAATTGCCCTGGCTTGTATTTATTGTCAATGTTGTCAATTTCCAATACCACTTGTGACGATTGGTTGATCGCGCTTACTGCATTGTTAATTGTTAAAAGCTTTGCGTGAGTTTGATGTGGGCCTTCCTGTGGACCTTCCACGTAATAAGAAGCGTCTCTACCGATTTTATGTAAATCAGTTGAGAATATCTGTGCTTCCACTTTTAATTTCTTTACATCATAAATCACGAACAATGTTTCACCTTGATTGACTTGCTGCCCAATGGAGATATTAAAGTTATCGAGCGCTCCGTCAATTGGCGATTTAATTTTGATGAATTTTTTATTGTCGGATCCGCCACCGGCTATGGCATCAAATATTTTTTTATTTTCTCTGGCGTTTTGTAGACGAATCTCTGCTTCCAGTAATTCTTTTTTTGCTATGATGTCGCTGATGGACTTCAATCTTTCATAATCCTTTTTGGCAGCTTCGTATTCCGCGTTCGCATTGCTGATCTCAGTTGCGAGCTGTATCTGCTCTGTCGCAGAAAGCGTTTGCTCAACAATAGCCAGAATCTGACCTTTACTGACATGCTGGCCTATGTTGGCATTCAGGGATACTACCGAACCATTTTGGGGAGAGATAATAGAAGCTGAGCCGTTAGCCGCAGGCATCACTTTACCATATAATTTCACTGCGGTTGTATAATGGGAAAGAACAGATTTGCTTGTAAGCACATCAAAAAGGAATTGTGTCTCTTTTGGTATGGTTACTTCATCGCTAGCCCCTGTATTTGATTTAGGACCCTCATCTTCGCCATTATGGGCATAAGCAATTTGGTAATTGGTGAATGGGGTTGAAAATGAAATTAATACCAAAATCAGGGCAATGGTTTTGACTGCTATTCTTTTCCGCATCATTAAAAATGTAATCAGAACTCCAATGGCGAAAGCAAGAAAGATGTAAATTATATTCATTATTGAAGAAGAGTTTCCTGCACTCACTGTTGTGGCAGGTTGTTCTAATTTCTTACCAACCTCAATTCCCTGCAGGGTCATCAGATCACTCTTATCCTTTGTTTCAATGCTTACAGCAAACGAGTATTTTTTATTTTCAGGAAATGTTCCGCTTACTTCATACAATCCCCTATCCATTTGCTTTACGTTAAATATCAAATCATTTAATTGCAAACAAGTGATTTGAAAAGTGGCACTGTCCACAGGAATATTGGAGGTGAAGTCCGATAAGAACAATCTCATTTTTGTCTGACTAGTGGCCTCAATTGGCTGATAATGCAGCACCAACTCAAAGTTGTCGGAAGAATTACTTACTGAAAAATAAGTTTGACCAGCAGCTTGTTGTTTTGTGCCCTCATCTCCGTTATGAGCAAAGACCTGAAGTGAAAGGAAGCAGATATAAAGGCCTAAGTAGTATTTCATATTATAGTCCATTTAAATAATTGAGCTGAATAATTGATTGATTGTAATTTTTTAATGCTTCGTAATAATTTTGTTTTATTTCGAATGCCTGGTTCAAACTCTGGGTAAATACGATATAACTAATTTGCCCGGCACCGAATGATTTAGTTGCTGTATTTATAATTGATTCGGCCAGGGCAAGTGCAGTTGATTCATAGTAGCCCAGGCTGGCTGAATATTTGTTAAAATCAGTAAGCGCTTGCTGATACTCACTGTTAAGCTCTAAGGAAGCAAGTGAATACTGTGTCCTTGCCATCTGATATTTAAGTTCTGCTGATTTAATTTGTGCGTGATACGTCCAGAACCAAATCGGAACAGACAGTCCAACCTGAAAACGGTAAATGACCTCAGAATTTTTCGCCCCCTGATTTAAATACCCCAATGAAATGCCCGGAAATACTTTGCTCTTTTCCAAACGCAGGGATTGTTTATTCACCTGAATATTCTGAAGATAATATTGAAGTAAAGGATTATCGGCTTTAGATGTCGAATCGCTTATATTCCTATAATACCCGCGAGCATCATTTTTTTGAAAGTCCTCTAAAGAAAGGATGATGTTTGTATCCATTCCTGTAATCAATTGTACCTGTATCTGTGCATTTTGGAAATCCGATTGAGCCTGTAACAGCGAATTATGAATTTCTTTATATTCTGTTTCAGCAGTTACTTTTTCTAATAATCCGGCATCTCCGGCATTGTATCTTCTTAAAGCTGCCGAGTATAAGTTATTGAATAGACTATCCTGATAAGCAAGTTGTTTGACTTTTGTTTCTGCATATTGAAGATTCAAATACACCATTCTTGCTTGCCGAAGCACTTCTGCCTTTGACATTGATAATCCTTTTTGGGCAAGTAACACATTTTGATTCCCCAACCTGGACTGTTGGACGTATGAAAATGGGGAAGCAATTCTTTGCGAAATCCCAGGGGTAAAATAAGTTGAGCTCGGACTTTCAAGCCATACATCCGGATTTTCCAAATTGAAGCTGCCTTTTTTCAGTGCCCGTTGATCTTCAATATTTTGCTGCGCTAACTGCATTCTGGGATGTTGATGCAAAGCCAGCATCTCCACGCTATCCAATGAAATAATTATTTGTGCATTGGCCAGACACACCATCAGCATGAGAGCGCTCTGTGCAATGATTCTTTTAATCATATCTCTTTTATTAAAAACAAGAACACACAAGATGAATTAACCCCATGTGTTCCTGTAAGTTGTAATAGATGAAAAACCTTCATACACGTATTCATTACTTCTGGGCAGGCAAGTCCTTATCGCTCATGAAAGTAGCTGAATAGGATTGGCCATTTTTTGTCAATGTTGCCACAGCAGTGAATGCTTTTCCGCTATTCGCTTCCATAGCTGTGAGTACCCCATTCATCCCCATCAGTTGAATTGTTTTGTGGGACTTATCGCTATATTGCATTATCACATTCCCGGTTGCGCCTGTTACATCAAGTGGTTTGG
>JBDUAU010000292.1:0-7130 GCA_040004485.1 Saprospiraceae bacterium | reverse complement strand
GTGCTGTCTGCCTGTGCGTAAATATGAACAGCTCCGAATAGGAGGACGCACAGAATTACATAGTTGATATACATAGCTTAAAATTTTTGTTAACATGGAGACACCATGGGCATACTCAGACAGGCAAAGCAGGCCGAGTAAAAAATTTAAGCTAAAGAAGGGGGGCCGCGTGGAGACTGGAAGTCCTTTAGCTGGTGGAAATAATTGGTAGAAGGGAAAAAGAAATGGAGAGAAGCGGGTTGCTGTATCTCAATTGAATATTGGGTTAATGTGGGTGATGCAGAAAAAGTATTGGTAAAGTCACAAAGATTGCAATGATGTTCGGCCTTGTGAAAATGCATAGAACTGTTGTCCCTGCAATGAAAATCATCTTTGTGTGCATAATTGTGGATTTCACTCTCCACCTGAGGGAAAAGGAAAACGATTAAACAGATATATGCCAGTATGGATTTTACTATATGCACTAGTCGAAGATAAGTGACTGAGCCATAACAGAAACCAAAATCTTGATTGTTAACACCTGCTTATCAAATCATAGTGCACGGAAAAATGAGTTTCACAAAACTGATTTCGTCGAATTCCTTTTCAGAACTCTCCTCGTGCCACCAGTACTCGTGCCACCAGTACTCGTGCCACGAGGTCCTAACCGACTGATAGCCAGTTCCGCCAACACGGTTTTGAGATCCACTTTTTGACGTGATTTTATAGGATTATAGTCATCAGACTACGGCTATTTGTTCCTTTTCAGGATATACAAACAGCAATGCACTAAAGATGATCAGGTTTTTAATAATGTATTGTCCGACTAAAGTCAGCGAATAAATTCCATCATTGAATGACATCGCCGGAAGAAGAAATAAGGGTGTAAACGTGAAAAGAATATGCAGTAAAGCCAGATACATCACAACTTTAATGCGAAGATTGAGCAAAAGAAAAATACCAATCGTCACCTCCCATAATGCAAGAATAAAATAGGTAATATTTGCAGATACCAGACCAAAGGTGAGCATCGTCAATGTTTGTTTAGCCAAACCTTCAGCAGGGCTTATGCCCGGGAAAAATTTAAGCATGCCAAACCACAGATAGACAATACCCAAACTCATGATGAGCATTCTTTTACGGTTTGATATGAGGAGATTGATCATTTCGAATGATTAAAATCGGAGAAAATCCATTTAGACATGCATGGGATAGGGATTACAATAATGTAAAGTCAAATATGATACTATTTGTCAGAAAGAGAACTAACTATCTCCTTATAATATGCTTAGAATATATGAATGGACTTCATGAAGATTAATCAATGGCAACCTAAATCAAGCTGGGACTGAAGATCATTATTAGGGAAACAATTTCCAGACATTACAGATGCAGGGGCATATCTTTCAAGATCTGGATCGAACAATCCATTATCAAGAAATTCAACCAGGTTGTCAACTTCTTCTGGTGTCAGATGTAGTGGCTGAAAAAGAGGAGAAAGTTCAGTCGGAGATATTTCTTTGTTTTCAGGAATACCCGCATTGAAGTATTCAACTACTTCCCTGATCGAGTTCTTACTGGCTCCGTGGAAATAAAAACCAAAGTTTTTAAGATTATAAAGCTGTGGTACCTTAAATTTATGAATGTCGTCTCTCACACCTGTAAATCCTCCGCGACCAAGATTACGTTTGTCCGTACGGTCGGTCCTGAAGACCTTATTTGCTGTTTCGCTTTCATTTTTGACCCCAACAGAAAAGAAAGTATGGGGCATACTATTCAGCGATGGACTATTGTGACATCTGACACAACCGGCTTTTCCGAAAAATAAAACTGCACCTTCTTTTTGCTGTTCATTCATAGCGCTCATGTCCCCTTTGAGCCATTTCTGGAAAGGTGCCTGATTGGTCAGTATAGTTCTGAAGTATGCTGCAATCGCGAATGACCCGGTCATGCGTGAATAACGTTCGCTTTCCGGAAAATCAGGAAATGCATCATCAAACATGGCCGTATATCCCAGTGAGTCAGTCACGGCTTTATTGATGACCTGGCGATGAACTGTCAATGCTCTCGCATTATTGGCTTCAAGCCCCTGTAGTCCCTGAAAATTTATTTCTACAAGCGTATCCTGATGCCATACAGATTCAGTACCTGCGTTGACATTATAGGATCCAAATGACCCGGCCCATAAGGCATTGGTGATATAGGTGGTATTGATGACTGCCAAAGGACGTGCGCCCTGCGCATCCACATCAGCACCTGTATATTGTGGATTGATATTACGGCCTTCTCCATGTTCACCGAATCCTATAGCCCCGTCTGCAATTCCCTGGAAGCGACCGGCTGTGAAACCGCGCGAAGGAATATGACAGGTTGAACACGAATAGGTTTGTTTTGATATTGGAAAATGGGGCTGAAGACCGATGCCTGTTTCGAAGAAAAGTAATTTACCTAACTGAACTTTAGAAGCCGTAATCGGATTTTTAACATCCTGGTTTGGGAGGTTCACATAGTCATTGCTTTCCGGCATGATATAGTGCTCATATGTTCCATTGATGGCATTTTCATTCAACAATTTGAGAAGTTGGGAATCGATGTCCAATACCGGATCATGCGTGCAGGCCACGAAATAAACAAAAGCAAAAAAGAGCAAAATAAATGTAGCAAACCTCTTCATAATAGGATAGGTGATGTTTAAAAATGTGTATTCTTCCTTTTGATGAATACAATCAATACCGTGTGGGAGGTATAAGGTTACTAATAAGCCTGGAGAACTTTAATGAATTGGTTCAAAGATATAAAAAAAAGACATCCGGTTTTTTTTCCTTAGAGATTAAAGGAGTGAAGATGGGCGGAGGTCTCTGAATGGCTAGAAGGAAAACAGGCTAGAAAGTACAGCAGAAGGACTCAATAATTGTTCAGGTCGAACAAGAATGCCGATTGATATGCTCTGGAACGCGAAAAGGAATTTAGATTCCTAACCAGCGCTCATACTCTTCCTTTAGGACGGGGACAACCGTTGCCGGTTTCTTTGTCTTACGTCCTCGGAATAGATTAATTATCCGATTTACAATACGCATCATGGGAATGATTTGTTATAATAACGATTCGGAATGCACTTATGTTGATATATAGTACATATTTTTCAAAATCATTACATAACAAATATAATGGAAATTATTAATATGTAAAGAATTATTGATTCCCACCGATATCAGGTTGGATTTGTTTCGCCTTTGCTCTGAGTTCATTGGCTTTCGGCATATCCTGCTTCAATTGATACGCATTCGCGGCATTCCAAAGTACAGGAGCAGAGCCAGGGAACATAGCCAGGGCCTGATTGGCCACTGCCAGGTTATTGTCGTAATCGCCAAGAGACCTGTAGACCGACATCAGGTTGACGTAGGCAATTACTGTATTTGGATCAATTTTGATCGCCTTTTTCAAAGTAGCAATAGCTTCATCCGATCGCTTGAAGTTGTTATACTCAGTGGCAAGATTGACAAGCGCGGGAACATGATTTGGATTTCCTTTGACAGCTCGCTCATAATATTTTAAGGCTTCCTCATGTTTATTCTGATGCTCCATTTCAAGACCCATCATATTGTTGAACCGGGGTGAATTAGGGGAAGTCTTCAAGGTGGCCTGGGCTAAGGTGAAATTGCTTTTCCAGTCAGCTGCTCTTGTCCAGGTTCTTCCAATAAAAAACAAAGTCAGTAACCCGGTCACAACATAAGCCGCTCCTTTCCCCTTTCCCGTATCATGGAGTCTGACCAGCAGAGCAGCCATAGCAACAATGATCCCGATCGATGGGATATAAAGGATCCGCTCTGCTTTCAGGAAACCTGCTGCAAAAAATATATTCGAAACAGGAAGAAGGGTGAGAAAAAAGAATGCAATACCCCATGAAAAAGCAATCATTTTATTTCGTTGCCAAATCCCTAAGAAGATTAGGCCCATGAGCAGGATTAATGAAATGAGCACATTCGTATCTGCAAATCCAACTACTGGAACTTCGTCTGTCCAATAATCCGCGGATAAATGCACCGGCCATAGATGTAATCCTAAATATTCAGCTATAGTCCTCGTTGAAGTGGCTATTCGTTCAGCGGCCTTCACTACTAACCATTGTTCGTGAGGCACAGGAGGGCCGGTGATCTTGCTATGAACGATCCAAAGACAAATGCAGATCAGTGTTACAGTTCCCAATGCTGTCCATAGGCGTGATCCCCATTGATATTTTTTAGAATTGAAAAAATAGGTGATCTCTTGCAATGCCAGGATTAAAGGGATCATGAAGCCATGTTCTTTGGAGGTAATCGCAGCGGCAGTTGACACGAGCAAAGTAACTAACCATTTTATATTTCCTTTTTCTCGCCAGTGATGATAACTGATGCATGCCGTGAGAATAAAAAGTGCGGACATGAGTTCGGCTCTGCCCACGATCCCTGATACTGCTTCTGTATGTATGGGATGAATAGCAAAGAACAGTCCCGATAAAATCGTCAGGTAATTATTTTTGAAAAGAAGACTTACAAACTTCATCAATGTAAAGCAAACCAAAGCATGAAGCAGGATATTGAGAATATGAAATGGAATCGGATTGCCCTTCGTCATCGCATATTGAAATGCATATGAAGTCAGCGTCAACGGACGGTACAGACTCGTATCATTGGCATCAATCTTTCCTGCCCAATAATGCGAAGACCAGATCTGTGGAAGATTACTCAGCGATCTGATCATCGTATTGTCCTCCACGATCAGATTATCATCAAGGGTAAACTGTCCCGTGAATGATGGAATATATACCATGATAGCCAGAAGTGGTATAGCCCACCATGTATGTTTCATCCAGGAGGATTCCGGAAGTTTGGATTTTACTTTCTTCTTTGCCATAATAGAGTGGCAGCGAAAATAGTATAATCCTTAATTATGTGTATTGGTGGGGCTTGCCCTCACCTTGCTAATGCAAAAATGGCACAGTGTCCAGAGTGACCTGTACTTCCTTGATTCCATCTTCAGGTTCACAAGTGATGAGACCGGTTAAAAGGAAAGGGATAAGGAGTGAAAAGTTAGTTTTCATCAGATTGTAATTCATTATTAGCATGCTCCAAAATTAGAAAGGGTCCGGTCGCGGATGTGCTGTAATAATGTTAAGCCGGACGAACTTGGTGTTAAGCTGTGTTAATAAGCCTATTGTCATTACTTTTGCACCCCTAAAAGGATAACAGATGGGTAGGATATTTGAAGTCAGGAAGTCAACCATGTTTGCCCGGTATGACCGGATGGCCAAGCAGTTTACCCGCATTGGTAAGGAAATCGCCATAGCCGTCAAAGCCGGTGGACCTGAGCCAGGTACTAATTCTTCTCTCCGGCGGGCCATCCAGAATGCCCGGAGCGTCAATATGCCCAAGGACAAAATTGAAGCCGCTATCAAGCGTGCCATGGGCAAGGACATGGAGAACTATGAAGAAGTGATGTATGAAGGCTACGGCCCACATGGTATTGCTATCATCGTCGAAGCCGCTTCAGATAATATCGTCCGGACCGTCGCCAATGTGCGATCCATTTTCAATAAAGGGAATGGCGCCATGAGCACAAGCGGAAGTGTAAGTTTCCAGTTCAACAAAATGGGTGTCTTCAATCTTTCGCCTGAAGGATTGAAAGCAGACGACCTTGAACTTGAACTGATCGATGCAGGTCTTCAGGAAATGGGAGAGGGCGTCGATGAGAATAGTAAAGAAGTTATGGTAGCCAGATGCGGATTCTCCGATTTCGGAAATATGCAAAAGGCACTTGAGGAAAAGGGAATACCTGTGCTTACTTCTCATCTTGAATGGATACCGACGACTACGGTAGAATTGTCCGAAGACCAGGCAGAAGAAGTCCTCAAACTTGTCGCCAAGCTCGAAGCTGATGAGGACGTTCAACGCGTATTCCACAATCTGGGGTAGTATCAGAAATTAACTTATCACGATATTTTATTTAGGCTGCCAGATTGGTATCGCCATCGCATTCCTTAAAATCCGGCAGAAAAAACAGTGTGGCACACTTAGGTGTGCCACACCTAAGTGTGCCACACTGTTTTAACGGGCTGATTATCAATGTGCCCGGATGGTTATGCACATAGTGATGTGGAAATCATTAATGCATACACAAATGATCAATTTCGAGTAATAAAGTTGGCAACGGAAATCGAAAATTTTCAGAATTACTCAGCCTTCACCAGGATATCAGTCAATTGCATTTCATTTGAACGGATATCAAATATGTAACTACCGGAAAAGAGGTGCTCCGGCATTATACCATTAAATTCATTGAACCCTTTTTTGAGTTTTTTTGATTCAGGACAATATACTATAACCGAAAAAAGGCATCTTCTGAGATATCAGAAGATGCCTTTTGCATCACTAATTGCATAAAAGCAAAAGCATATTTTTTATTCAATCATAATTTTCTTTAAGAGCACTTCATTTTTATTTTCAATCCGAACAGTATAAACTCCTGCAGGTACACCATGCACATAAAGATTATCACTTCCGGACAAGACTGAGAGGACAATCTTTCCATCCATATTGATCAATGAAATCGTCGAACCCTGGGGTATGGATTTGCCATCGCTGTATTTGATATACAATATTTCAGAAGCCGGATTAGGATAAATTAGGAGGCGACCCTGATCAGCATTTTTTGTAGCCGTCACCAAATAATCTATTTCATTTGAAAACGTCTCACAACCGGAGGTAAAGGTTGTAAGATGTAGCTGGTAGATACCGCTGACCGTCGGATGATATGTAGGATCATTTGCACCCGCGATTAGAACTCCATTAAACAGCCATTGAAAAAATCCAGATGTAATACCAGAGACAAGATTGCCATTATCCTCTGAAATGAAAAGTTCAGGCGGAATAATAGGAGTAACACTAGCTGTCAATACTGTGGTAGAATCACCACATGCGTCACGACCTCTTACGGTCACCGATCCGGATTCAGTCCCTACAATAAATTGTATAGAAGAAGTATTTGAATTGCCCAGCACAAACCAATCTGAAGGAAATGTCCAGTCAAATAAGTCAACACCGCTAAACTCAACAACAAAATTGACGGTGTCACCTGCACAAGGTTCAAGATTACCTCTGATCTCTGAAATAGAA
>JBDUAU010000315.1:0-2147 GCA_040004485.1 Saprospiraceae bacterium | reverse complement strand
ATTTGATACCAACATATTGCGCGTGAATTATCAGTCAATGACTACGCCGAGTACTACTTACGACTATAATATGAATACGCATGAAAGAACACTTCTAAAGCAACAAGAGGTTTTAGGTGGGTTCGATGCGGCTGATTATAAAAGTGAACGGATTATGGTCAAGGTTCGGGATGGTGTAGATGTTCCTGTCTCTCTTGTCTATCATAAGGATACGCCTTTGGACGGTACAAGTCCTTGTCTGCTTTATGGATATGGTTCATATGGAATCAGCATGGATCCTAATTTCAGTTTGACCAGATTGAGTTTGCTCAACAGGGGATTTGTATTTGCGATAGCGCATATCAGAGGTGGTGAAGAAATGGGCCGTCAGTGGTATGAAGATGGTAAGTTGTTGAAAAAGAAAAATACGTTCACAGATTTTATTGATTGTGGTAAATACCTCATAGCCAATAAATATGCTGACCCGAAAAAATTATATGCAATGGGTGGTTCAGCCGGCGGCTTGTTGATGGGTGCTGTTATTAATATGGCTCCTGATATGTGGGGAGGTATTATAGCTGCTGTGCCTTTTGTGGATGTAGTCACTACAATGCTGGATGAGAGTATTCCTTTGACAACTGGCGAATTTGATGAATGGGGGAATCCCAAGGAGAAAGAATCATATGAATATATGATGACGTATTCTCCATATGATAATGTTGAGGCTAAAAGTTATCCTCCGATGCTGGTTACAACTGGACTGCATGATTCACAGGTGCAATATTTTGAACCTGCAAAGTGGGTTGCCAAACTTCGAGAAATGAAAACAGATAAGAACCCGTTGTTGCTATCGACAAATATGGAAGCCGGGCATGGTGGTGCATCAGGTAGGTTCAGACAATTTAAAGAGACAGCTTTGGAGTATACTTTTTTACTGGATCTTGCTGGAAAGCTGGATGAGGATCTGAAGGGATGAGGTTCCTTTACCCCATATCCCCTGAAAAGGGGGCGTATTGTTTAAACTTTTTGAATTCTCCCCTTTTCATGGACAATGGGCGATAGAAGATTTTTGTAATATTTTGTCAGCTTTTCCGATTCTTTTTCCCAGGTGAATTCTTTTGTTGCATCGCTGCATGCTTTTGACATTCGAATCATTTCTTCGGGATGTAGATCGAGATGTTGTATTGTGCTGACTATACTTTCGGGTGAAACTTCATCAATCAGTATCGAACAAGGATATTTATCGTTCACCGTTTTATACTCAGGATAATTCATGTTGATGGAAGGCAGGCCTGCATGGATACAATCGAAGAATTTATTTGGTAAGGAATAGAAATCATTAAGGCTACCTGTCTCACGCATATTGATACCCAGTTTTGCCTGATTCATCAAAGCCGGGAGATCATCTGGATGAACCCACCCGAGAAAATTGACTCGTTGTTCAAGGTTGAGTTTCGTAGTCAGATTCTTGAGCTGGTCTGTGATATCACCTTCTCCTGCAAGCCAGAATTCCCAATCAGGCAACATTGAAACTGCCTTAATGCAATCTTCCAGGCCTCTTCCGACATTCAATGCACCCTGATAAAGAAGAATCTTTTTTCGATTTTCTATTGGAATTGATTCAGTTTGAATTTGCTTATGTGGAGCGATGTTTCTGATGACCTGGAAATCAACGTTGTACTTTTTACCCATCAATGATGCTAATTCTTCACCGACAGTATATCGCAGGTTAAAGCCTGGTATTGTGATCCGCCCTATCCATTCCCAGATCCTTTTTATAATGGGTCTGCCTATGAGCTCAGGTACCTCAGTAAAAAATTCATGCGCATCATAAACAGATTTACTTCGCTTAAAAAATGAGGCCCATCGAACAGCCAGTGCAGTATCCAAATCACATGCACAGACGACATCATACTTGTGCGTGATCAGGTAAAGGAATAATCTTTTATTGAACTCTATATAAAACAAGGGACCTTTGTTGAAAATACATTTCAATCTTACACCTTTAAATCCCGGAGGATCAAAGGATTTAGAATCCTTCCATCTTCGGCCAACAAGAACAACCTCAGCTCCTGCCTCAGCAAGCGAAGTACAGATGCGAAACATGCGACGGTCATGCGTAAGATCATTCGTTACAGTTAGTATGATGCTTTTGTTATCTAGCATGT
>JBDUAU010000074.1:0-2154 GCA_040004485.1 Saprospiraceae bacterium | reverse complement strand
CCTCCAATGCTGTAAAAATTGTTTTCTTCATCTTCATTACCTATATCCTCTCCTTCATCGTCAAGCTCTGATCCGGGTACATCAAGATCACCTCTGATAATATCACGGCTAAAATCTAATTCTTCCACCTCATCGTCATCCATCTGATCAGCATCTGAGTCCTTTATTTTATCCATATCGTCAGGATCAATGTCTTTCTCCTCATGAGCTCTCTTATAAATATCATCTTTTGACGGATAGATCGGGTACCCCTTTAACTCATCCTTTTCGTTTTTAGCTCCATCGCTGACAGGAGGCTTTGATGTTTCTTTCTTTTTCATGTTTATATTTCTTTTAGTGATTCAATATTTCAGATGACAAAGATGGTGGACTTTTTGTCAAATATTGTTATATACATAACAGAAATATTTTGGCTATTTCTGCATCCGGCTAAAATACTTTTCATAACTGTGAATAATGTAATCTTTCTAAGGAATTGTATAATGTTTTACAGCCGAATTAAACAGTATTGACGATGATTTGCATTTACATAACCAGGTCAGGGCTCCGTGGAATTGGGCAACAGAATACTGACTGTAATAAAGGCAAATTAGGAATAACTATAAAAGTGGTGACACCAATCGCGCTGTTTTTTCCATGAACTGGTCAAGCGCAGGACGATTGTCCCATGCTGCACGGTCTATTTTCTCAGAATCTTTCAGATCATTGTAAAAATCATCTGCAAGTTCATCGGCAAACTCTTTGTCATACACTATCGCATTGACTTCGAAATTGAGATCAAAACTGCGGTAGTCAATATTGGCGGTGCCAACGATTCCTATCTTTTTATCAGCCACTAATGTTTTAGCATGGATAAAACCTTTTTTGTATAAGTAGATTTCACCACCTGCAGCTAAGAGTTCTCCGTAATAGGATCTTGCTGCCGCATTGACAACTTTCGAATCAGCTACGGCCGGAACTAAGAGCTTGACAGTAACTCCACCTAACGCCGCTACTAACAAAGCCTCCAGGATACTTTCTGTGGGGATGAAATATGGTGTCGTAATTAATATTTCATTTCTGGCCTGGTAAATAACCTGGAGAAGTGAAAATAAAATAGTCGGTGTATCTGAATCAGGTCCACTGGCGGCGATCTGTACTATTTTGTTTCCTTTGACAGGAAGTGTATTAAGCTTTGGAAAAAAATATTCGTCCGGTGGCAAGGATTCATCTGTACAAAAATTCCAGTCACTCATAAAAAGATATTGAAGGTACTGTACACCAGGGCCTTCAATGCGGATATGCGTATCTCTCCAGAATATTTTTTTCTCATCAGTAGTCGTATTTACATACCTGTTGCTTACATTGATTCCTCCTACAAAACCCACCATACCATCGACAACGATGATTTTGCGGTGATTCCGGTAATTGATGCGATTGGCAAATGCCCAGATACGCACCCTATAAAATGGGGCCGTTTTTACTCCGGCTGCCTTAAGACGCGGCACCAGATGCCTTCGAATGGAACGACTACCGAAATCATCATAGATGAAACGAACAGCGACACCCTCTTTCGCTTTTTCGATCAGTGCTTTTTCAACTTCTTTCCCTATATCATCATCCTCATAGATATAGTACTCGATGTGCACATGATGCCTTGCTTCTTTTATAGCACGCAGAACTTCAGGAAATTTATTCTCACCGTTACGAAGAAGTGTTACGGTATTGTTCATGGTCAGTGGGCTCTTTGTGTCCTTCATCAGCATCACGGCCAATTCCTTATTATCCTCAAGCAATTTACCCCCCCGTTCAAATACTTGTTTTGATTCCGTGTACAGATCTTCCCGTACTTTCTTCGCAAGGACGCTATCCAGGATTAATTTTTTCTTGTAGAGTTTCCGTTTGCGGTAATTGACCCCAAAGGAGAAATAAACGAATATGCCGATGATAGGAACAAAAATGACAAATAGCAGGTAAGCCAGGGCTTTTGTATTGGCGTGGGTATCATAGATGATGCGAATGCAGACCAGTATGACGACCAGTATATATAATATTTCATCGATGATGAGTCCGGGGAACATATATTAACGAGTAACGAGTAACGAGTAACGAGTAACGAGTAAATGGCAAATTAATATGTAAAGTTCACCAAATTTTTGAACTGATAACAATTTG
>JBDUAU010000563.1:0-7157 GCA_040004485.1 Saprospiraceae bacterium | reverse complement strand
AGGCTGCGCCGTAGCTGTGCGTTGTATGGCAGCAAAAGTGTAACCTTCTTTTGTAAAATATTCCAGGACGAGTGGAAGAGCATAACGGAGATTCGCTTCCGACTTGAGGCTATCGTGGAAAACAACAATGGAACCTGAACCAGCATTCTGAATTACATTTTGGTAACATTCTTCAGGGTTGATATCACGATCAAAATCCCCGCTCAGCACATCCCACATGATGATCTGGTAATGCCGCTGCAGGAATTGAACCTGACTAGGCCTTAATTTGCCATATGGGGGCCTGAATAGTCCGGAATTGACAAGTCGGGCACAATGCCTGATATTGTTGAAATAAGCGATATTCTCTGTTGACCACCCTGAGAGATGGTTGTGGGTGTGATTACCTACACTATGTCCCCCATCAATGACCTGATTATATATTTCGGGGTATTTCCTGACATTATCACCTACACAGAAGAAAGTAGCCCTTGCATCAAATGAGGCAAGGGTCTCAAGGACCCACGGTGTGACCTCGGGAATAGGGCCATCGTCGAAAGTCAGGAAGATCTCTTTACGGCCGGTCGGCATCTTCCAGGTTAAACCGGGGAAAAGCGCCTGTACATACTGAGGGATATGTGCTAGATACATGTTCATACTTACGAAACAGATAGGTTCATGGATTGGCTATCTTTACCCGCATTTAAAAATAGTTTTAATAAGTGTAGACAAAACGAAAATTATTGTAATAATGCTGCATTTCAAACAAAATCTTTTGATTTTCAGGTAAAAAGAACACCTGATTCATTATCAAAAGTAACACATATCAAGAATCATGACAAGATTAAGATTTGCCCCTAGTCCGACAGGGGCCCTGCATATAGGAGGAATTCGAACAGCCTTGTACAATTATCTATTGGCTCGCAGCACAGGCGGTCAGTTTATATTGAGGATTGAGGACACTGACCAGGCTCGTTATATGCCCGGAGCTGAAGATTATATTATCAGGTCCCTGGCCTGGTTGGGCCTGAATCCGGATGAAGGCCCCATTCAGGGTGGTCCATTCAGTCCCTATCGTCAATCAGAAAGGACTGGAATATACCAGGAACATGCTCTGCAGCTAGTTGAAAGCCGTAAGGCCTACATTGCTTTTGATACCCCGGAGGAGCTTGACCTGATGAGACAGCGATTGATGGATAAAGGAGTATCAACCCCAAAATATGATGCTTCTGTCCGGGAGGAGATGGTCAACAGCCTGACACTGAATGCTGACGAAGTGAGTCGAAAGATGACTGGCAAAGTTCCTTACACGATCAGGCTTCTTGTTGAACCGGGGCATGACGTTGTCATTCAGGATAAGATCAGGGGCGAAGTGACCTTTGACAGTACAGAACTTGATGATAAAATTTTGCTCAAAGCAGATGGTTACCCTACCTATCATCTGGCCAATGTAGTAGACGATCACCTGATGCAAATCACGGATGTGATTCGTGGAGAAGAATGGTTGCCCAGTACTGCTCATCACGTACTGTTGTATCGTGCATTTGGCTGGGTGGATACGATGCCCACTTTCTCTCATCTCCCACTCATCCTCAAACCTAATGGACAAGGCAAGCTGAGTAAAAGAGATGGGCAGAAATTTGGATTCCCTGTTTTTCCCCTGGCTTGGCATTCAGATCATATAGAAGAATCAATTGAAGGATTTGACAGCTATGGATTCGAACCTGCTGCGGTTATCAATTTTCTTGCCTTCCTTGGTTGGAATCCGGGAACAGAACAGGAAATTTTTTCACTAGATCAACTTATAGAAGTTTTTGATGCAGAGCGTATACACAAGGGAGGGGCCAGATTTGATTATGACAAAGCGCTTTGGTTCAATTCTCAATATTTGCAACATCTTGATTACACCATTGTGCATGAACGGCTGATGCAATACGCAGAAAATGAGAATATCGATATAAGTGGTGTGCATGTTGAAGCTGTGTTTAAATTATTACAACCACGCTTACACAGGCTGAAAGAATTTTTTACTATAGGCTATTATTTTTTCACTGATCAGCTGAATTATGATGATGCTGAAATCAATAAAAAATGGAATCCTGAAGCCGGAGCTTTATTGCAAAAAATCGCAGAAGCTTTGAAAAAGACTGAACCATTTACTGCTGAAAACATTTCTATAATAGTTAAAGAACTCATCGCTGCATCAGGCTTAAAGATGGGTGTCATCATGCCTCTTGTACGGGCTTCATTGACAGGTGCCATTCAGGGCGCTGACGTATTTGAAATAGCAGGTATACTCGGGTCCGCGAAGACAATTGAAAGGTTTGTGAAAATGGCCGGATGGAATGTACCTAAATAAGAGTTCCCGGGCAGCAGGAGAAAACTCCTGCAGTGGCAATTTCGCGTGCCGTTGTTGGAGTTTTCTCCAACAACAGATAGTCCGCGTGCCGTTGTTGGAGTTTTCTCCAACAACAGACAGCAGGGGATTTGTTTATTTTAAATAATCAATTTGAGAAGTAAAAAATGCCCAGAAAGAAAAAAAATATAGAAACACCTAAATCTAGCCGGCCCTCTTTTCATGAAAGTCTGAAAGGCTTTGATATCAAAGTAAATTCTTTCGGAGAGATGGAATCGACATTTGAGATCGATCGGATCAATGACTTTCTGAATAAAGAGGTACAGGATAAAAAACTGGAAGCACCGCTTCCTCTTACAGAAAAAATTAAAGCAAAAAAGAAAAACAAAGAGGAGGAGGAGTAAAAGTATACTTTCAAATTTTTAAGAGTACGAACAGGTTTCAGTAGCATCACAACACCTGGCTATACTGTAAAAGTATACTTTCAAATTTTTAAGATTACGGACAGGTCGCGACCTGTTCGTACTCTTAAAAATTTGAAAGCAATTGGGCTCAAAAAAAAATCCCACTCAAAGCGGGATTTTTTTCATTTTTTATTGAGAACTATATCCCAAGTTTGGCTTTGACCTGTGCCGTGATGTTAGTGCTTTCGTCAGCATAGAGAAGGACACCTACGCCTGGACTGCCGTCGAAAATATAGGTGTATCCATTTTCTTTGGCTACAGTCTGAATTGCTGTTTTCACTTCAGTCAGAATCGGCGCCAGGAGAGCTTCTCTTTTGTCAGAAAGTTGCTTCTGCATATCCTGATCGAATTGCTGAATCTTGGCTTCATCATCTTTGAGCATAGCTACCTGTGCATCCTGATCTTTAGGAGCGATGTCGCCAGCCTGAACTCTGCGTTGCAAATCTTGCGCTTTCGTCTGATAGTCGGTCATCATCTTCTGTCCTTTAGCCTGCAGTTGCTTACCAAGTGTTTCGAGGTTAGATTCAGCTTCTTTTACCTTAGGCATCATCTCAAGCAAGCTGCCGGAGTCGACATAACCTATTTTCTGAGCTTGTGCGCTGACGCCAAAAGTGACAGCAAGGACAACCATTAGGGTGTATTTCAGTATTTGTTTCATTTACGTTGTAATTGTTGAATTTAAAAAGTTTGCAAAAGTAATGATTCGGATGTTATTTCGAAAGCAGGCGGATGACATCGTCCGTCTTGTCGTATTCAGCATTTGAAAAGATCAGGCCACCGGTGCCACCTTTATCAAAAATAAAGTCAAACCCACGGTCCTCCGCATATTTCTGAATAGATGCATAGACGCGTTCCTGAATAGGTTGTACAAGGTCTTGTCTTTTTCTGAACAAGGCTCCTTCAGGGCCGAATTTATCACGTTGCATATCCCGGACTGATTTCTCACGTTCCATGATCTCGTCTTCTTTAGCTTTTTTCGCATCCTCTGTCAGAAGGACTTGTTCTGCCTGGTACTTGTTGTACATGGCTTTGATCTGATCATACTGAAGCGCAATCTCCTGGCGCCAGTCTGCCGCTATTTTGTCAAGATCGGTCTGAGCAGATTTATAATCAGGTAGCTCTTCAAGCACTCTTGTGATATCCACGATGGCGATACGCTGAGCACTCAATTGGGTAACGGCTGTAACCGAAAGGAACAGCAACAAACAGGTGATTTTATACATCTTATTGAGTTATTAGATTAAACATTCGTTGAAGAGACGCCAAAAATACTTCATTTATTGGCTCATCTTTAGCATGAAGACGGCATCCTTTGCTTAAAAGTTTCATGATGTATTTGCTATAACGCTTGTTTATCTTCAATCAATACATTAAATATTAGTCTGTAATATATTTTTTATTAGATCATATAATCAAAGCTTTAACCATCATTTAACCCTTTGATAAACCAAATTAACATGACGGCGGGCAGATGATTATTTTTACTTCCATGGACCAAAACATTTTTGAGGGAAAAGACCTGGCTGTTGAGGATATCATCTCCTTTTTAGGTGGTCAATTTGAATTGTCGGATTCCACCTGGCAGAGAATTTCTGCTAACCGCAATTCACTTGAGAAATTGTTGGCAGAAACAGGAGAGAGCTATTATGGAATCAATACCGGTTTCGGATCACTCTATTCCATTACCATTTCTCCTGATCAGATCCGTGATTTGCAGACTAATCTTTTGCGGTCTCATGCATGTGGTGTTGGACCTGCAGCTCCGGTTAATATAGTCAGACTGACACTTCTATTGAAGATCATAAGCCTGTCGCAGGGACATTCAGCAGTGCGAAAAGAGGTCGTTCAATTCCTGCTCGATCTTTTTAATAATAATATTCTTCCGGTTGTCCCATCGATGGGATCACTCGGTGCATCAGGTGATCTGGCACCATTGGCACATCTCTGTCTGCCCATGATTGGCGAGGGTGAAGTGGTTTTTAAAAGAGAACAAATGAGTGTCGGGAGGGCACTACAGACTTGCGGAATGGATACGATTGCGCTAGCCGCTAAAGAAGGTCTGGCCCTCATCAATGGGACGCAATTTTCACTGGCATGGTTGATTTATGCAATTGAAAATGCAAAGAGGTTGAGTGAAGTGGTGGAGATGTGTACGGCGATGTCAATGGATGCTTATGATTGTCATCCCTCACCGCTTGATGCGGAGATACATGAGCATCGTCGCCAGCCGGGTCAGATTATTTCTGCAAGCACTCTTCGCAAATGGCTTGATGGAAGTAAAATTCAGAAAAATAAAAAAGGACATTTGCAGGATCCGTATTCATTTCGATGTGCGCCACAAGTGCACGGCGCGACTCGTGATGTGATTGATTACGCACGCACTATCGCCGGATATGAAATCAATGCAGTGACAGACAATCCACTTGTATTTAATAATGAAGATGAAACAAAAATTGTTTCAGGTGGAAATTTTCATGCTCAACCTTTGGCATTGACATCTGATTTTTTAGCAATTGCTTTAGCTGAGTTGGGTAGTATTTCAGAAAGAAGATCATATTTATTGTTAGGTGGTCAGCGGGGATTACCACCGACATTGGCGCAACATCCGGGTGTGGAATCCGGTATGATGATCTGCCAATACACAGCAGCTTCGATCGTCAATCGCAATAAAATTCTTTCACATCCGGCTTCCACGGATTCGATTGTGACCAGTGCCGGGCAGGAGGATCATGTCAGTATGGCGGCAGGTGCAGGAATGAAACTATATGAAGTCGTCAATAATGTCTGGAAGATCGTAGCCATCGAATGGATGATCGCATGCCAGGCGCTTGAATACCGCAGGCCTTTAAAGACTTCGCCACAACTTGAAGAAAAATATAATACATATCGAATGCGAGTGGCTCCCCTGACAGGAGACAGGGTGCTTTCGTCTGATATTGATATGACAGAAAATTTTCTGCGACAGATTTCTTTTTAGACAAGGTCACTTCGACAATATTTTCAACTGACAACAAAGTTCAGTTTTCAAAAATGATAAAATTGAATATGATTTTCGGTATTTCGCTCAGTGACCTTGAGATTTCATGTTCGCTTCGGCATGATTAATCTCTTGAAAATAATTTCATATTGCAATACTTGCAGATTGAAAATGACTTTCGTTGCAACGCTAAGCGACCTTATGTACTTCCTGATTTCATAGAAAATTTCATGCAGACTTGGAAACCTTGAATTAAATTTTCATTTAAGTATTATGAGTGAATTGCAAAATCAATTAAAGGAGAAAATCCAGGAAGCGGAAACGATCCGGAAGATTCAAAGCTATACGGTTCAGCTTCAGACTAGGCTTGCTGAGGAAGAAAAAGCATTGGCTGTCATGGAGCAGACACTGGCTAAAGAACAACGTGATGTAGAACTGCTGGAGAAGGAAGGTCTGACGACGATGTTTCATCGATTTCTGGGCGACAGAGAAGACAGATTACAAAAAGAAAGACAGGATTACCTCACGGCAGCCCTGAAGTATAATGAAATTTATAAATCCGTAGATCTCATTCGATACGAACTCAATCTGCTGACGAAAAAAGAACAAAACCTGGGCAATGTTGAAAAGGAAATTGCAGGACTGATAAAACAACGTGAGGCAGAGATCATGCAGTTGGAACCAGGTATAGCTGCTCAACTGAAAGCACTTCATGAGCAGGTTGACAAGCTGCACAAATTTGAAACGGAAGTGAACCAGGCATTGTCTACAGGAGATGATGCATTTGATAAAGTGCGGAAGACGGAATACTATCTCAATGAAGCTCAATTTCCCGACAAGCAAGTGTTTGGAGGAGGATATCAAAGCAGGATCGTCAATCATGAGGCAGTGGATCGTGCACGCGACATGGCGTATCAATCGCGGCAGTCTCTGATCAGGTTTGGAAATGAATATCGCGATGTTTATCCCGAGAGACCATTCCAGGTCAATATGGAGCTTGAAGATTTCGGGCGATTTGCAGAAGTCTTTTTTAATAATCTGATCTCGGACTGGATCATCAGACAAAAAATAAGCAAGTCACTGATCACTGTCAGAGGTACAGTAAACCAGGTTGGACGATTTGTTGAACAATTGAATCAGGAGAAGAGGATGATTGCGCAAAAGCTTGATGAGTTAGATAAGGATAGAAAAAGGACAATAATGAATAGTGAATAGTGAATAATGAATAGTGAATAGTGAATAGTGAATGAATAATGAATAATGAATAGTGAATAATGAATAGTGAATAGTGAATAGTGAATAGTGAATAGCGAGTTTATGTCCCACATCCCACATCCCTGTTTGTTTGTTTCGTCCTGAAAAAAGTTGACAGGTTAAAACT
>JBDUAU010000447.1:0-2167 GCA_040004485.1 Saprospiraceae bacterium | reverse complement strand
ACGATCTGCCGTATCACAAAGCACTGGATGAACAGGATATTAAAGAATTTATTGGAAAGTATCCTTTTGCTTTTTTAACCGGAAGCGATTCAGTACACAAACCTGTGGCCACGCAGGTACCTGTTTTTATTGAAGAAAAGGATGGTCGGAAAATATTGAGAGGCCATATCATGAAAAATACGGATCATCATCTGGCTTTTTTGCACCATCCGAATGTGCTCGTTGTCTTCACAGGACATCACATCTATGTCAGTGGTACATGGTATAGCAATCCGCATACGCCTTCTACATGGAATTATATGAGTGTGCATGCCAGGGGTCTGATCAGATTTCTCGATGATGATGCATTAGTTGATGTCCTGCGAATGACTACTCTTCATTTTGAAAATCAGAATGCACAGGCTACGACGATTTATGATAACCTTCCTCCTGCCTATATGGAGAGACTAATGAAAGCCATTGTGGCTTTTGAAATCGAAGTCACAGAAATGAACACCGTCTTCAAACTAAGCCAGGACAGAGATGCTCAGAGTTATGACAATATCATATCCCGCCTCCGGGAACAAGGTGAAAATGGAAAGGTGATTGCTGAAGAGATGGTGAAAAGAAAGGAGCAGGTATTTCCTGATCATAAATGATTAGATAACTACTGCTGCGCAAGGCTGAGTGTAGCATCGAAGAACAAGTTTATTTATGGCCGAGTGCCGAATGCAAAACACCCGGTATTGCATTTAAGAGTATGAGTCATGTGTTTCATGCGTGGGAGAAGGTGATATAGATATAACTTTAGCTGAAAAGATTTGGAATGATAGCAATTTTGCTGTATATTAGTAGCATAATTGCTATAATTAAATATTGTAAAGCATTGAAAACCAGACCTTTTTCCACAAAGCAAAGTATTCTAAAGGCATCGAATTCCGAAGATTCGCAATTTTGGGTATTGGATTCAGATGGGAAAGTTTACAGATGGTCGAACAGGATGGAGCGTGTTCAGGTGATTAGACAAGGCGTTCCGTACCGTACCATTGAAGGAATTAGCGAGAGAATTGATCGCCCGGTCAAAACTGTTTTATCAATTGTCGGAATTCCACAAACAACCTATAACAAGAAAAAAAGTGAGCATTCATTATTAGATAGCCGTGAAAGTGAGATAATTGTATTGCTTACTGAACTCATTGATTATGGCATATCCGTTTTCAACAACGAGATAGAAAAATTTCAAAGCTGGCTGAAAAAACCAAATTTATCGCTGGGGGGTAATTCACCGGATAGTCTTCTGGATACAATGACAGGAATAGATGAAGTGAATAATTGTCTGAATAGAATTGAGTTTGGAAATTTTGCCTGATGATCGTTTATAGAATTGAGCGAGAAAAATATTTGAGTTCAACGTTTTCAGGAATTGGAGCATCCATGGCAAAGGGTTATAGATGGAATAGCTTCGCTACAAAATTAATATATACAGCAGAAAGCAGAGCATTAGCCACACTGGAAGTCACGGTACATTTAGATCTTAGTCAGGATCTGCCGAAGGATCGTCATTATGTTGAAATAGAAATACCTGATGACATCTTAATCTTAGTCGTCAACCCCGATGATCTTCCATCCGGCTGGGATTCAAAACCTCCAACAATCCTTACTCAAATCATAGGCGATGATTTTGTAGAACAGGATGGAGCTGCAGTTTTAAAAGTTCCCAGTAGCATAGTGCCAAAAGAATCTAATTATCTGATCAATCCCAATCATCCTGACGCAAAAAGAATTATCGTCAGGAGTACGTCTCCAATGGTTTTTGATTCCAGGTTCAATGTGCAGAAATAATATTCTGCTAACAAAATCGCTAAGGGGAAGTGCTGATCAAAGAGCGAAGCGGGTATTTCCGGATCATGGGGAATCGAGATGATTGATGACTGGGGAATAAGGAGACTGAGAGTTGTTTTGTAAGCCTGTTTGCTTCAACTGTCTAGGTTGCTATTGGACTTATATTCGCCAGGTCATGAGGTGGTTTGGAAAGACTTGCTCCACAATAAAATCAGATGAATCATGTTTCACTCTAAGGATTCTATTTAGACTCACCTTTGAATAAAATAAACATGAAAACCAGCTTTAAGTTACTTATCATTCTTATTGGTTTTGTTTCTTGTGAAAAAGTCCCTGAGGATATTAC
>JBDUAU010000122.1:0-2168 GCA_040004485.1 Saprospiraceae bacterium | reverse complement strand
AGTAACCCGATGCCAAACCGGCTGATCGGAACGAAGTCCTTATCCGTTCCTTGTTGAATAAATAGCTTTTCTAATTTAAATGCGTCTGATTTATAATACGATTTACCTTTTTTCAACAAATGATTTTCAATGACTTCCTGGTTCATACCCATACCATGATCGTCTATCCTTACCCACTGGTATCCTTCATCATCTGTAAAAAACGAAATAGTTATAGCGTCAGCTTTGAAGTGTTTTCCAGCCAGTCCTTCCTTAAATTCCCGGTGACGGCTGGTGTCGAAGGCGTTCTGAAGCAATTCACGCAAGAAGATAAAATCATCATTGTAGATGCCTTCTCCGGTCAGCAGTTGCATCACGTCGTCTTCCGCCAGAGAAAAATGATAGCTGCCGGATTTGTAATTTTTTCCGATGATCCCATCCTTATTAATCTCATCGGGTAATACAAAATCTTTCCATCTATCCGAGCAAGACCGCAATAGTTCTGAGCAGGTCATCAGTTCTGCTTCTATTAGTTTCAGAAAATTACGCATCCCAACCTCCGTACGGGGATGAGCTGGTGCCGCGGTAAAACGTAAAGTGATCTTTCCTTCTGTTCTTTCGAACTTAAATCCCTTTGAATTCAAGTGTTTATGCCATTCATCATCACTCACTTGATCTGACGCTTTTCTGGATCTTCCCAATTCCAAGTATTCGTACACACTGAGGGGCGTTCGGGTGTCATCAAAATCCATAATATCAGAAAGTCGCAATAATATGGCGCAAAAAGTCAGATCACATTCACCAAGGAAATTGTTGTCAAATTCTGCTTCGTGATGTTTAATATAGGCTGCCGATTCATTATGACTTTCACACACATATCCTAACTGGTCCCTAAAAGGAATGGAATCCCATAAAAATGGATTAACCCGATCTGAGTTGACAAGGAATTTCCAAACCCTTTTTGCGTGCATCCACCTGCAGTACCAGCCAACTATATCTTCTGTTGCAGTTTTCCCATGTTCTTCATACTGAAGCCTAGCCGCAATATTCGCTTTTAAAAACTCCTCAAATTCAGGTTCTTCTGAAACCTGTTTAAGTTCTTGGGGCTGATAAACCATTCCCATGTCGTGATAGACCGCACTCAGTATCAACACAGCCAGTTCTAATCCACTAAGATCTGACAGTCGTGGGCCTAACAATTCGCCCATGAGCTTCATAATATTGTATTGGTGCTGCTTATTATGTAGCGTGTAGGTGGGAAAGGCAATAATTATCCGTTCTAATAAAGGAAAGGAATCGTTGAGATGCCTGATGACCATTTGCTGATGGGTGGGCTGATCGGCGGTTTTGTCAATAAAATGCTTCCACAATGGAAGTGAAGCAATTGGAGTATCGTTTAGTTCAGGCATTTCTTAGTTTTTCTCAGCTCGTTAATTAAGGGGTTATAGGATTCTTTCCCAATTGATAAATGGCAGCTTTTAATACTTGCCAGCAGATTTTAGCAGTATGCATATCAGGATTGAAATTGGAACTTACCTGCTGTAAGGGATGTATGTAATTCCGGAAATCACGGAGGGTATGGCTGAACTTTCTCACATCTTCCCTGAGCCCACCAAGTTCATGAGTAACATCGATCAGGTTACTCAGGGTCCAATCATGAAAAGGTTTTACTTTACCATCTTTTGCTGGTGCTGATTTGGATGTGTTATAGGCCTTTGGCTGACTTAACGCCATGCCCAGTAATATCCCCTCCAATGAGCTTCCGGATAGAAAGATCACTGACAAGGCTGCCTCGGCTTTTAAGCAAGCTTTGATCTCCGTAAACCTCGCCTGTATAACCTCATTTAAAGGGTTCCCTAAGTTCAGTTGATCAATCGTGACTGAATTAAATTCCTGGTTCAAAAATTCATCTTCCGTTACTTTAACCGGTTCAGCGGCTGGTGTTGCGGCTATATTGATCTTGTCTGCTTTTTTAAAGGTGATCTCAGTATTCTGACGGATCACCTGCCATTGGTCGAAAGCGAGGAACTGGTTGAATTCAGCAATGAATTTATCCAGGTCATCATACCGTCCGATGTAATTGATCGGATTAAATACTAGCTTGATACATTTATCGAGTTCGGGTGTCCCGTTTATCTTTTCCAATTTTGCATCTGTGTAAACCCAACGCGAAGGAAATCCCTGCCCAT
>JBDUAU010000099.1:0-7203 GCA_040004485.1 Saprospiraceae bacterium | reverse complement strand
GAGGAGACAATGAAATTAGTAGACACTACTTCTCCTTATGCGCTGACGGGTGCATTTTTCTCTACAGACAGAGCTGCTATAGGATTGGCGACTGAAAAATTAAGACATGCAGCAGGAAATTTTTATATCAATGACAAACCTACTGGTGCAGTAGTGGGCCAGCAACCTTTTGGAGGTGCGAGAGCATCAGGAACAAATGACAAAGCAGGCAGTGTGTTGAATTTGTATCGATGGGTTTCTGCAAGGACGATTAAAGAAAATTTTGATCCGCCGAAAGATTACAGGTATCCGTTTATGAGTTAAATAAACTATTTCCTTTTGGCTCCCCTGGCTAAAGCCAGGGGCAACTCATAACACGCCCTCTCACTTGGCTAAAGCCATGGGCAATTCATATCATACCTGATAGGATAAAGATTATTTCCAAAAGAATTCCATGATAATTTCAGAAGTAATTTTAATTTTTAAAATCAATAAATGTTAATAATATTTCTCAAAGAGGGAAATTGTAAATAAGCTCATGGAAAAAATCGATGATGATTTCATGCCTTAGTAGTATGATCATGAACATACCTGCCAACGCTCCTGCGAAATGTGCTGAGTGATCAAGTCTTCCGTGACCTTTATTAGCTGCCCAGGAAGAATAGATCAAATAGCCTATACCCACTACAATAGCAGGAAGAGGAATAATAAAGAATAATTGTAGTGTTGCCCAGGGTCGGAGCAGAATAAAAATGAAGATAATTCCGCTCACTGCTCCAGAAGCTCCAATACTGGAAAATGACGGATTATGTTTATGACGGATGGCAGTAGGAATATTGGCAAAAATAATATTGAGAAGATATAGGATGAGGAAAATCACCCTGCCCCACGGATTACCGAATTCTGAAACAATATATGATTCTATAAATTCACCAAAGCTATATAGTACAAACATATTCACCAATAAATGAGTCCAGTCTGCATGTACAAATCCTGAAGTCAACATGCGATAATATTCTTTGTAAGCTGATTCGCGGGATGGTGAATGTTTTAACTTATCAATAAAAACATAATTGTTAAATCCCTGGAACGAGATAAAACAGGTGAAAATGATAATGATGATTGTGATGGATATGCCCATCCTTATGAATTGATTATTTGAAAATAAAAACCCGGTTATTCATGATGATATAACTCACCCCTCAAGATAGTACAAGCCCTGTATATCTGTTCAAGAAAAACTAATCTGCAGATTTGATGGGGTAGTGTCATGGATGATAAACCCAAGGTCTCGTCTGCTATTTTATAAACACTTTCATCATAACCATATGCAGAACCAATAAGAAAGACAAGGCGCTTATGAGAACCCTGTCGCCACTTTTCCAATCGTTTTGCAAATTGATCTGATGTCAGCTGAGGTCCCTTCTCATCAAGGATGATCACTTTTGAAGGAGTCGTGTCGAATTGTTGTTTAAGCCAACTTGCTTCTGCTGCCAGGACTTTCAGTTTGTCATTATTGTTTTTTCCCGGCTGAAAGCATTTATATTCAAACGGAAGATATCGTTCGATTCGCTTGACATATAATTTTTCGCCTTGAGAAACCCACTCATCTGACGCGGCACCCATGGCCCACAGATGGACTTTCATATTATTTATTTGAGAAAAGGAAATATTCCCAGGGTGCAAGTGATATTTCAGCTCCTTTAGACAAGTTGATTTCTTTATCGCCAAAGACAAGATGCAAGCCCTCAACAGGCATATCCAGTTTCGTTGTCTGAGGTTTGCTGGAAAGATTGAAAACGCCTATAAACTTGTCCCCATCTTTTTGGCGCATGAATGCATACACCTGATCAGAAGAATTGATCCTTTTTGACAATCCGCCATCCGCACCATTCCACAATGCCTTGTTATTATGTTTAAGATTGAACAGCGTAGTATAAAAAGAAGCAAATTCATAATTCCTGAAAGGAATTGTATCTTTTTCAAAAAAGGCAAGTCGTTTTTTTAAAGGTTCTTCCTGTCCGCTATAGATCAATGGAATTCCATCGATTGTGCAACTCAAAGCTGCAAATGTTTTGGCTCCATCACCCATGCGTTCAAATTCTGTACCTGCCCAGCTGTTTTCATCATGATTGCTGGTGAAATACATATTGTAACCGTAAGTGTAATGTTTTCTTTCATCAGCAAGTATAGAATCCAATTGATTGACACTTTTTTCTCCACGAGCTATATCATTCATCATGTGATGAAATTTCCACCCGTATCCTGCAACAAAACTGGAATCATTACGTAAATAAGGTTCTTCACCTTCTGCAAGCATGAAAAGAGGTTTTTTTAATCCTGCTAAAGTTTTGCTGACCTCATCCCAATAGTCTGCAGGTTCTCCCAAAGCATGATCAACTCTGAATCCATCAATGTGATATTCCATGATCCAATAGATCATATCATCAATGATCTGTCGTCTCATTTGTGGATTTGAAAGATTAAGTTCTGCTACATCAGTCCACCCCCATGGTTCTCCGGTTTCTTCATTGATGGGGTCACGAATTTCACCTTTATCATTTTTGTTATAGTATTCGGGGTGATCTTTTATCCAGGGATGATCCCATCCGGTGTGATGAGGAACCCAGTCGATAATCACATGCATATCCAGGGCGTGGGCTGAATCCACCAAACGTTGGAAATCTTTGTGATCTCCAAAAAGCGGATTGATGGCCCTGAAATCTGATACAGCGTAATAGCTCCCGAGGGTCCCTTTTCTCTTTGGAACACTGATAGGATGAATGGGCATCAGCCAAAGAATATCAACGCCCATTTTCTTAAGTCTCGGAAGATGATGCCTGAAGGCTTCAAAAGTACCTTCCGGGGTGTATTGCCTGATGTTGACTTCGTAGATATTAGCTGATTTAGACCATTCAGGAGGTGTCACCCTGCTTGCCAATCTTTCGCCATCTTTAAGTGCTGTTGATTGCTTACAGGATGCTGCATGCAGTATTGTCATACCTAATGTCATTAGTATAAGAACCGGTAATGAAAACCCTTTCATTGAAATGTGTTAACAGGGCGTAAACATATATAATTTATTCCACTATTTAATCTACCGAAGATTGGTCCTGTTTTGAATGGATGAATATTGCCTGAGCTTGATTAATGTCACATTCATATCTTTTGGCAACGGACATTCTATAAGGATGGGTTCCTGTGACATGAAATCAATAAATCTAATTTTGAAGGCATGCAGAGCTGTCCTGGCCATTAGCGGAGTTTCCATTTCAGCGTCCTTGCTCAGGTTAAATCTTTTACGACCTTTCAAAGTTGAAAGGAACAACGGACCGTGTGAACCATAAACTTCATCACCAACAATGGGATGTCCTATTGAGGATAAATGAACCCTGATCTGATGCGTTCTGCCTGTCAGCGGATTCACTTCCAGCACTGAATTGCTTTTAAATCTTTCAAGTACTTTCCATTGAGTCTGACTTGGTTTGCCTCTGTGAGAGATAATCACCTTTCCGTTTGATTGAGTGTATAAAGGTTGATCAATCAATCCTTCGTCTTGTTGACAGCGCCCTTCAACTATCGCAAGATAAAATTTGGAAATTATCCTGTTCTCGAATTGATCACTATACCAGCCGAAGGTATCCGGTATTAAGGAAAAAAGTAAAACACCGCTTGTTTCAAAATCAATTCTATGTAGTGGTCTTGCGGAAGGAAATTTTGACAATAGCCATTGAGAGACAGAAGGTCTTTCATCTTCATAACGATCGGGTACACTCAATAGACCCGGGGGTTTATAGACAGCGAGTATTGTTTCATTCTGAAAAAGAATTGAGGCTGTTTCTTTCATGAGCTGAAGAGATCACTATACCTGCGTTTCCATCTCATGTAATAATCAATGAGGATGCTACCCGGATAAACACCTGTCATATAAGGTAATGGCTTTCGTTTATACTGCAGGCCTGCATTTTTTCTTTTTTGCAGGATCGTACGTATGTGGCTGTATATATAGAAATGTGCTCTGACGATGGCAAACATATTTCCAAACTGTCCGCGGAGGACATATTTTAATCCGGCCAAACCATCCAGTATCCACCTTATGAACAATACGAGTATGACGTCATCTGCCGGGAGATATTTCAATAAGGTGATAAGGTTGTTTCTAAAATTGAGATACACTTTTTGGGGCCTGTCATAATTGAGCGTACCTCCTCCTATATGGTAGACAACTGATGAAGGACAGGAAACAATTTTATAATTCTTCAATTTTATTCGCCACGCAAGATCTATTTCTTCCTGATGCGCGAAATAATCACTATCAAATCCACCCACCTCATGGAATACACTGCTCCTGATAACGAATGCTGCACCGGAAGCCCAGAAAATCTGGATAGGTTCATTATACTGACCTGTATCTCTTTCTATATGGTGTAGAATTCTGCCTCTGCAAAAAGGATAACCAAGGCTGTCCATCATTCCTCCGGAGGCACCGGCATATTCAAAATATCCCCTCTTAGTTTCCGCAATGATTTTAGGCTGAACAGCAGCAATACTTTCATCCGTTTCCATCATCTTAATGATAGGATTCAGCCACTCAGGGGTGATTTCTATATCGTTATTGACGATAGCATAATATTTAGCTTTTATTTTCTCCAGCCCCTGATTATAACCGCCTGCATATCCTGCATTTTGAGGAAGAATAACACAATCAATTTCAGGGTACGAGGATTTCAGCCACTTTACAGATCCATCGCCAGACCCATTATCTACAATGTATATTTTATTATTACCGTACCGGACTGATTTAAAGAAAGGAAGAAAGCGTTTTAGAAATTCTTTGCCATTATAATTAAGAATGACTGTCGCGACATCGGCCTGATCTTCCACCGGATTGCGGAAAAAATTTCGTACCGCTATTTCATCTTCTTCCATGGCCTGTTTTAATCCTTCCAGGGTCGGAAATTTTCTGTCACCCCTGATAAATTTATAGATCTCGATGGTTATTTCCTGATCATAAATTTGCCTGTCAAAATCAAATAAATGAATCTCAACACGATGCTGATTTGCTGATTCAATTGAAGGGCGTAATCCGATATAAAGCATTCCGGGGTATTCAATTCCGTCCAGTATGGCTGTGGCTGCGAATATTCCATCCCGGGGTAAAAGTTTCCGGGGATCGGTAACCTGCACATTCGCGGTCGGATATCCGATATGGTGTCCCAATCGATTTCCGGTCACAACTTGTCCTTTGATCATCAGAGGATGGCCAAGAAGTTCATTCGTCAGCTCAATATTGTTTTCAAGAATTGAGTTCCTTATCAGCGTTGAACTAATGGAATGATCCCGTAGTTCTTCTTCTCCGATCTGTACTACCTTAAAATTATTTTCAAGACCATACATATTCAGAAGGCGTACATCGCCGGCGCGATTCAATCCAAAGCGATGATCATATCCGATGACTATGTAACTCGGATGAAATCCAGATACGAGAAACTTCTCGATATATTCTTGTGCGGACTGTTGTGAAAACTCGATCGTAAAAGGAACAATGACAACATTTGACACACCATAACGCCTGAAATATTCTAGTTTCTCATTCAGGGTTGTGATGATCTGAAGGTCTCCATCCTTGGGGTATACAATTTCGCGGGGATGGGGGTGGAAAGTGATTACGATATCTACACCGTTGATTTCTTCGGCTAATTGCTGGATACGTTTGAGGAGCTTCTGGTGTCCAAGGTGAACACCATCATAGCTGCCTATGGTGATAACAGAATTTTTAAATTCCGGCAGAGCTGAAAGTCCCCTAAAAATGTTCATGGTCCACAAATGTATCTAATTTGTCCTTAATATGTTTTCCATTTCATGCCAAATGTTTGCTTTAGATATCAATCATTTGGCTTCTTTCGTTTATGGTCCGCACCTTTCAGTGGAAACTAAAAATGCAATCACTTTAACCCGAATATCGTTATTAAGCCAATGAAACGTAGATTATTGCTCTTTCAGTCTTTGTTACTGGTTTTCCATTTTCTGTATGGACAAACCTCAACTACTGACTCTTTGTTGGAAAATATAGGCTTCAATGCAGATGTCATGGTCAATGCTGTCCTTGATCGTCACAGAATCAAGGCTCATGATCAGTTTGAGGATTCCCTGGATTCCCTTTTAGCCAGACCCGGATCGTATAATATCCCACTTGATAGCATTCATTGGATTTCTGTCTTGCATGGAGATGGTTTCAGAATGGTCACCTGGCAGCTGCGTATATCTGATGATGAATACAAATACGGAGGTTTTATTCAATGGCCTGATAAGATTGTAAGGCTCAAAGACACACGACCCTGGGTAAATGGGGCAAACTATAATACCTATTCCCCGGATGCCTGGTATGGCTGTCTTTACTACAAGATCATTCCTTTCCAAAGTGATGGGAAGGAGTATTACATTCTCTTTGGCTTTAATGCTGAGGATTCTCAGATGAACACAAAGGTGGCGGACATACTTGATCTTAATGGAGAGCTACCAAAATTGGGTGTTCCGCTTTTTGTTGGGAATGATAAGGATCGTTCCAGGCTGATATTGACATATGGCGATGTATCGAGTGTTCAATTGATTTATGATCCGGACTTAAAAGCTATTGTCCAGGATCACCTGGAAAGCATTCCTGGAATAGCACCTTCAGGTGGTGCACTTGTGGTGTCAGATGGAAGTATGGAAGGTTGGTTTTTAAAAAGTGGAAAATGGGTTTACAAAGAAAAGATGTCTGATGTAAAAATGGAGGAGCCACCGATGACTGATGACAGAAAGAACAGGAAAGAGGATAAGGATATATTTGGAAGACCGAAAAAGCAGTAAACGGTAATCAGAAAGAAGTAATCAGTTTTATAAACCCAGCACATCAATTCCCTGTCTGAAGACGACATCAACCGGAATTCCTTTCTTCGCCAGTTTGTCAAGATCGGACTGCAGATCCGGAGAAATAATACCCTGTTCTTTGATAAGTTTTTGAGCTGCTTTTAAATCTCCGTTACCCTGAATAGTAAGAATGAGATCGCTTAATGCTTCCGTAGCTTTTTCCATTTGCACAGGATTGATCTTGTAATAACCGGTAGTCTCATTTTTTTCAAATGCCTTATAATTTTCGAAGAAATTGAAGCGGACCATATTTGCTTTTCCGTGTGCATCGCTTGCACCAAAACGAACAGAACGGAAAATGCTTGCCATAAA
>JBDUAU010000649.1:0-2175 GCA_040004485.1 Saprospiraceae bacterium | reverse complement strand
TTTCTCCTGATGGTGAGATCGTTGAGGTAGATGAAAAACATCTCAGAGAACCTGCGATTCCGAATTGCGTCACCGGTAAGGATGCACGTAAAGGTATACCGAACCGGAAATTTGTCATGGTGGTTGATCTGGCGCGATGCAAGAATGCTTTAAAATGTCAGGAGTCGTGCAATAAGAATCACCACATCGCGGATCAAAAGTCGTATCTCAAAGTTTTGAAAATGCAGGACAATCCTGCTTCTTCACCTTACTGGCAACCCACGATGTGTTTCCATTGTGATGATCCCCCATGTGTCAAAGTTTGTCCTGTAGATGCCACCTTCAAAAGAGATGATGGTCTTGTCCTGATAGACAATGACAGGTGTATCGGATGTCGTTTTTGCATGGCTGCATGTCCGTATTCACAACGCGTATTTAACTGGGGAGAACCTGAAACATGGGATCAGACTATATCGACTTGTAACTCACCCGAGATCGGTGGTATCAATGCGAAAAAAGGTACGGTAGAGAAATGCGATTTCTGTCCTGACCAGGTACGGGAAGGCGAAATGCCACACTGTGTGACAGCATGTCCAAATGGGGTCTATTATTTCGGTGATGAAAACGAAGATGCAGTATCCAACGGAGAAGACACTGTAAAGCTGAGCGAATTGCTATCGACCAGGGCAGGATACAGAGCTCTTGAAGACTTAGGTACTAAGCCAAGAGTATATTATTTACCTCCTGTCAATCGCCTTTTCCCATTCAAAGACAAGGAAGAAAAAAAAGCTGAAGAAAATTCTGGAAAAACAATCTGATCATGGAATCTCTATTTGAAAACAACGACGCCAAACTTCAGGAACATCATGAACAGGTCGCCAAAGAATTGATGCCAAGAAAATTTGGAACGTATGGTATGATGTGGCTCACATTGCTGATCCTCGTAGCTGGCACCGGGTTATATTATTACATTCAGCAGCTTCGGAATGGATTGATCGTAACAGGCTTACGGGATTATACCATCTGGGGAATTTATATTGCCAATTTTGTATTCTTTGTTGCCATCAGCTTAGTGGGATCATTGGTAAGTGCTATTCTTAAACTTACGAATGTGAAATGGAGAACACCACTGACAAGGATTTCTGAAATGATAGCTGTGGCTTCGATCATGTTTGCAGGACTAGTCATCATTATTGACATGGGGCGTCCCGACAGGTTTCTCAATGTCATATTTCACGCCAGGATACAATCACCTATCACCTGGGATGTCATCGTCATCACCACATATCTATTCATTAGTCTTTTGCTTTTGTACTTACCTATGGTCCCGGATTTAGCATATATGCGGGACAGACTGAAAAATATTCCAAAGTGGCAACAAAAGATGTATGCCTTCATGGCCAATAACTGGAAGAATACTCCGGAACAAAGAAAGATATTAAATAAGGCGATCACGATTTTATCTGTACTCATCATACCGGTTGCATTTGGTATCCACACGGTGACCAGTTGGCTCTTTGCTACTACCCTGCGTGCAGGATGGGACAGTACTAATTTTGGTCCTTACTTTATCTCAGGTGCCTTCATGGTCGGAGCCGGTGCAGTAATTGCTGGCATGTATGTCTTTCGCAATTTTTATCATTACGAAAAATATATAACATTAGATCATTTCGATAAAATGGGAAAGCTCCTTGTATTGCTCTCGATGGTCTATCTGTATTTCAATGTCAACGAATATTTTATTCCTGCGTATAAAATGAAAGGCTCTGAAAGTGCACACCTTAATGAATTATTCACAGGTGTTTATGCACCTCTGTTTTGGTCTGTACAAATCGGGGGCATGGTCATTCCGATCCTGGTGCTTCTCTTCAATAAAGGAAGAAAACCACTGCCCATGTTTGTCATCTCGGTTATGGTCATCGTGGGTGCATGGTTTAAACGTTTTTTGATTGTCATCCCCACACTGAATCATCCTTTTTTTCCCAAGGATGACGCACCTGCGGCATGGAGTCATTATACACCTACTGTGGCTGAATGGTTCATCACAGCAGGCACACTGGCGGGCGCATTACTTGTCGTCACACTTCTGGTTAGATTTTTTCCCATCATACCTGTGATAGAAACGATTGAAGAAGAAAACGAACAATCGACCGAAGACGCTCATATCCAAACATCGCTCAACAAGCAAATCATCTG
>JBDUAU010000167.1:0-7228 GCA_040004485.1 Saprospiraceae bacterium | reverse complement strand
GCCAGACGACGATAGGCTTTGATCTGCCGGAGGATGGGCCTGCACGGCTCACGATCTATGATGTCACAGGACAGATTGTAGCGAGATTTGACAGGGAGTTTAAAGCAGGATATAATACGATCGTATTGACAGAAAAGGAGATCCGTTCATCGGGCGTACTGTATTATCGTCTTGAAAGCGGTAACAATTCAGCAAGTAAGAAAATGGTGCTGATCCGGTAAGCAATTCAAAGAATTTATTTATGAAAAGGCCTTCCATTTGTGGAGGCCTTTTTCATGAGTATCATACTCACAATATGGATAGGATTCGGATGAAATCTTTTCTGACCGGCATTGATAGCTGACGTGTAAGACATACCAACATTATTATTTTTTATAATATAAATAAATATTATAAAGTTTAATAATATTATATATAACTATCTAATAATTAAGGTTTTAAGAATTAAACTATTTTTTAAAATGTTATATATATTCAAAATAATTATATAATTTTGCTCCTAAGGCGAAAGCCGATTTATTGCGATTATTCATTGTTCTCAAAACTTATGGAAACTACGCCTTACACCGTCAGGCCGTACGTAATACCTATGCTGTTTTGCGTGGTTGTCTCAACAACTGCGATCAAAATACCAGCAGATTTTGCCTCACGCGAAATCTTTTCCAACGTCTTTAATTCTGATACATCTTCAGTTGTGCTGGTTCAGCATGTAATCATCTATCCATCGATTTCAATTGCTCATCCTGATTGGACTTATACCAATAGATGTGTGCTATCAATATTTGTAAAAAGTCAGACGCGTATTCCAATTATAGGTCAAATGGAAAATACAATTGACAATTCAGATAGCACCTATTCCATTCATACAGGCAATGCTTTTTGTGAAGGATCCCTTATGCTATTAAAATGGGATGAGACCAATGAGATGAAAAGACCATTAATTGACATCGATCAATCAGACTCCATACATATTTTATAAAATAGAAAACAAAGTAAAATGAAAAGGATATTTATAAATGCAATGACAGCAGGTATTCTGCTCTTACTGCCAAATGTAAATTTCGGACAGACACCAGACTTAGGGACTGCTTCAGGTTTTGCATTATTTACTGCCGTTGGCGCATTTAGCAATATAGGAGCAGCAACAATTGTAACGGGTGATGTGGGCACAAATGTGGGTGCTTTTTCTGCTTTTCCTCCCGGAACATTGATTGGACAAGAACACGTGGTTGATCCTGTTTCTGCAACTGCTGCAACAGATGTCGACATTGCCTATATGTATCTGGACCAGCTTACTTGTGATTCTGTAATAGGGGTTACATTAGGAAACAATCAGGTACTTCCTCCACATGTTTATTGTATTGGAGCTGCTACAATGCTGAATGCAGATTTAATTTTAGATGGAAAAGGAGATCCTAATGCTTTGTTTATTTTCGAGATAGATGGAGCATTATCTACAAGTACATTCGCAAATGTTATCCTGATCAATTCGGCATCCTTATGCAATGTGTATTGGCAGATAAATGGAGCATTCTCATTAGGAGACAGTTCTGTTTTCAGAGGTACACTTCTTGTTAACGGTGCGATCAGTCTATTGGAAGGTTCATCGCTTTTAGGAAGAGGGCTTTCACGCGCGGGGGCAATTGACTTGCATAATAATATTGTTACGTTAGGAGCTCAACCGATTACACCTGTGATTTCATCAAGTGCAGCTACAGTCGTATGTGCGGGAGACACTGTTTCCTATTTTGTAAATAATTTCAATCAATCATTTACTTATGATTGGGTCCTTCAGGGTGGGGGAACGATCATTGATAATGCAGATTCCACGATTACAATCGTTTGGCAGACTACACCCGGAGGTCCATTTACGATTTCAGTTACAGTTACGGGCGGATGTGCTTCTGCCACTGCAATATTTACAGTTTATATTCATGGATCAGGGGCTCTAGCCTGTATTGACAATATCAATCTGTCCATCGACAATGAATGCGGTACTGTCGTCAATAGCGGAATGATTCTGACCGGAGAACTGGCAGGTGACACCAGTTATAAAGTGGTGATTATGGATTTGGATGGACACATCATTCCCGGTAATATGTTTACCTGGAAAGATGTCGGAAAGACCTTCAAGGTGTCTGTACAGAGTAGGTGCAATGGACAAAGTTGTTGGACTTATATTACTGTAGAAGATAAATTGGCACCAAAGATAGATTGTGTCTGTCCTCCGAATAATGAAAATCGATTCTGCGCGATTACCTGTCGTGAAATCGAGCAAATTTTAGCTGGCAATATTCCTAAAAAATTACGTCCTGAAGTGATAGACAATTGCGGAGGGGCTACGCTTAAAATCATCAATACTGTATTAGATTTTAATTATTGCACGAACGGTACAATACAAATAACGTGGGAAGCAACGGATGCGAGTGGCAACACATCGACGTGTCTGCAGATATTCAGAATTGTTCCATTGACGCTGGCGACATTGACATTCCCGCTGGATTATCTGGGTGTATGTCACGGTAGTTCAGATCCATCGGTGACAGGGTATCCACAGGTAGACGGTATTGATCTGGATCTGCCTCCAGGGGTTTGTAATCTGTCAGTGATCTATAAAGATTTAGTGATACAGCTATGTGGAGGTGGAACGAAAGTGATACGCACATGGACAGTGAGAGACTGGTGTACAGGAGAAGTGTCAGTATTCAGTCAGACGATATGGCTGGCGGATCATGAAGGACCGGTGTTGACATGTAGCGGGGATATAACCGTAAGTACAAATGTGTGGAGTTGTGATGCCACCATGATCATACCAAAACCAATCGCGATTGATTCGTGTAGCGGGGTGAGCTCGTACCAATTCTTTTCACATGATGGCACAGTGACCACAGTGGGAAATAATACCATTCTGAATGGACTACCCGAAGGAACACATTCAGTGAAATGGGTAGTGACGGATGAGTGTGGAAACACAAGTGAATGCACATTCAATATTACGGTAGTGGATAAAGTACCACCGGTGGTAAGTTGCCAGGGTCATACAATCATAAGCCTGACAAGTGAGCGATCCAATGGAATAACATTAGTACCTGCCTCGGTATTCAATGATCAGAGTTTTGATAATTGTGGTCCGGTGAGTTTCAGAGCCAGGAGGATGGATAGCTGTATTGATTTTGACTGGACGACAGGAGGGGCATGTGTAGATGAGATACCGGGAGGAATTCCGGCGGTGAATGGAAAGGACCGAGGAACAGAACGAAGTACATGTGTTCCATTTGCATGCTGCGATGTAGGAAGCGGCCCGATCATGATCGAACTGGAAGTAACAGATGGATCGGGCAATGTAAACTATTGCATGGTTGAAGTTCAGGTACAGGATAAATTAGCACCGACGATACAATGTCCACCAGATATCACGATTAGTTGTGATTACCTGGCAGATATCCATGAAGGGACATTCCGGGATATTGAAGGCAATAATAATGGAAGTCTTGATGAAGATCAGTTGAGTGCACTATTCGGAAATGTATATGATGCATTCAGTCATACACAGGGAGAAAGAAAGAATATCATCATCAATGATCCGCACAATACAGATTTCCCACAGCCGCATATATGGGGGATTGATGGATGGGCACAGGATAATTGTGAGGTGGATCTGTCGGTCACCGTGATCGAGATAGATGATTGCTCAGGTGCAACATTCCCATTCCAAGCACCGCATAATGCACGAAAATTGATAGAGCGACGCTTCCGGGCGTATGATGGAGTTACAGCGGGCACATGCATACAATTGATATGGGTGGTTGATTTCAATCCATTCTTCATCACGGATACAACATGCTTAAACACAAATCCAAATGACGGTGTGATCTGGCCATGTGATGTATTACTCAATACATGCCCGAGTGATCTTACGGGGACGGGAGAGCCGGTGTTATTTGATGATGCATGTAGTCTGATCGGGGTAAGTCACGAAGACAGGAGATTTAATTTTGCAGATAGTGCATGCTATAAAGTGTTGAGAGATTGGAAGGTGATCGACTGGTGTCAGTTCAATGCGAATACAGGAGCGGGACTATGGACATACACACAGATCATCAAGGTGATGGATGGTATATCACCGGATTTCGTGAATTGTCCATCAGGCCCTGTGACATTGTGTACTGATGATCCGGGTATACGTATACCGGCTAATAATCAGATATTCCTGGGAGAGAATGATCCGAATGCATCGAGCTGTAGTGTGCATGTGACAATGTCCCAACGGATACATGAGGATTGTAGTGAGATGATATTCTATGATGTGAAAATCTATCCATTCAATGGAGCATCATTCATACAGATCGTGCCCACGACATCAACGACACTGAATGCAAATCATGAAGTGGATATCAGTTTTGATACGGAGCAAAGTACAATACCGTCGATACAACAAAATGGATTGCCGTACAACAGTCCGTTATGTGGAGATTACCATCGTATAGTGTGGAGTGTCACAGATGGCTGTGGGAATGAAAGTTCATGTGATTATTTATTCAGGCTGGAAGACTGCAAAGATCCGACACCTGTATTGATCAACGGACTCAGTACAGTGGTGATGGGGCCACTAGGCACAGTGACGGTATCGGCTTCATCATTCAATGCATCGAGCAATGATGATTGTACGCCGGGAGATGAATTGTTATTCAGTTTTAGCGGAACAAGTTATGAGCCAACGTTCACATTTACGTGTGACAATGTTCCTCATATTGGAGTACCGTTTGATGTAACGATATGGGTAGGAGATGGAGGAGCGGATCAGAACTGCAATGGGCAGATCGAATGGAGTGAACGGAACATAGCATTTGCCATCACGACGATAGTAGTGACAGACAATAATAATGTATGTGGACAATTGCAGAGTATGTTGTCAGGAGAGATACTGACGGATCATCAGGATGCGGTGGAGAAGGTCATTGTCAATCTTACAAGTCCGCAGCAGTTGTTTCCGGCATATACTACATCAAACGATGGGAAATTTATTTTCTCGGAGTTGCCTGAAGGGTTGGATTATACGATCACACCGGCACGTAACGATGATTACAAAAACGGGGTGAGCACGCTGGATCTTGTAGCGATACAGAAACATCTGCTTGGGAAGGAAATATTCACAAGTCCATACCAGTATATCGCTGCGGATGCAAACAATAGCCGGAATGTAAGTGCGGTGGACTTGATTGATCTGAGGAAGCTTATCCTGGGCATCACCACAGCACTGCCGAATAGTGACAGCTGGAAATTTTTGGATGAGAAAACAGTATTTCCGGATCCGGCAAATCCATGGTTGTTCAATGAGAACTTATACATACAGCATTGGCAGGGTGAGAGCACACAGAACAATTTCATAGCGGTGAAGATCGGCGACATCAATAACTCTGTAAAAGCAAATGCATTACAACTGCATCCGCGAGAAGGAAGAAGGATATTGGAAATCAATGCTCAGACGAAGGAAGTAGCCAAAGCCGGAGAGATCATCGAAGTAAAAATGAACATACCCGAACTCATAAGTGGCTTCCAGTGGACACTGGAGACGGATGGAATGGAGTATGTGGGCGTGAATAGCGGAGATATCCAGATAGATGACAGCAATGTGGGACTTCTCGGAAATGGGATCACGACGATGAGTTGGAATGGAGATGTGCTCAATGATGGAGGTTACAAAAATGAGGTAAGCATCATCATGAGATGGAGAGTGACGGTGGCCGGGAAGATCAGGAACAGGATAAGATTGACCAGCCTGGTGACACCGGCGGAGAGTTATACACCATCGGGAGAGATACTGGATGTGAAGCTGAGCTATGTGAATGGGGAGACGACACCGGATTTTAATCTGTATCAGAATAAGCCAAATCCATGGAATGGCCAGACGACGATAGGCTTTGATCTGCCGGAGGATGGGCCTGCACGGCTCACGATATATGATGTCACAGGACAGATTGTAGCGAGATTTGACAGGGATTATAAGGCAGGATATAATACGATCGTATTGACAGAAAAGGAAATCCGTTCATCGGGCGTACTGTATTATCGTCTGGAAAGCGGTAACAATTCAGCAAGTAAGAAAATGGTACTGATCCGGTAAGGAGTCTAAAGAATTGAAAAAAAGCCATAGTCGGGTAACCTGCTGTGGCTTTTTTATTTCATTTAGACTGAATCCACATTGGGTACAAATGATCAAATGAGTGCTCTTTTTAGCAGATTTATAGCCCAAAGTCTACTTAACCTGATGAACTGGCTAAAAATAGCATTCAACGGGGCCTAATGTATAACCCAATATTTGAAAAATGGCTTATTTTCGTTTCCTCGATTTTTACGCATTGGCCTCTCTCTTCCAGTACTAAAAATTCCTATAAAAAAGACCTTCCAGAATGAACTCTAAGCATACATTTCTTTACTATCCGGGCAGCCATAATTCATTGATTGCTTTCATTCTATTTCTCGGTCTTTTTATGTCCACCTCGAATGTAGTAGGTCAGACTGATTTTGCTCCTGGAGAGATCATGTTCACAGGATACAAATCGGATGATGCGGATGCTTTTTCAATAGTGCTCTTAGCACCTGTTGTTTCGGGTACGGTTATTTATATTACTGACCGGGGATGGAGCAATACTTCTGGATATCGAAATGATAACAATGGTGAAGGAACTATCAGCTTTACATTTACATCGGATTATCCTTGTGGAACTGAAATTTTTTTCAACGATATTGGTGGTGCTAATGACTGGGCTGCTACAAACGTGTATGGCGTCGCAGTGGGTACAGTTGTTATCCAGGTAACAGGTCAGGATCCTGATGGAATGGAATTGGGTGCGAATTTTGTCAATTCCCAAGGCGATCAATTAACTATCTACCAACTTCCTGAACCAACTTCCGGAAGTCAGGGCAGTTTTGTCTGCATGATCCAAATGGATAATAATATTAACGGTGCTGTAGATACTGATGAAGAATCTGAGCTCCCGACTGGTTTACCTGCTGATGCTATAGTCAGATTTAATACTGAATATGATAATGCCAAATACGATTGTACACCTTATACTGCTTCAGCTACGGCACTTAAAGCAGCTATAACAAATGATAATGGATCTGGTGGGCTCAAGTCGGATGCATCAAATAACTGGATGGAGAATGATGCAAATACAATCACACCAAGTCCTTGTTTTTTTTGTTGTGGAACTATACCACCTGC
>JBDUAU010000385.1:0-2179 GCA_040004485.1 Saprospiraceae bacterium | reverse complement strand
TCGTAAAACCCGCCAATCACTGATGTGTCAAGATATAGTCTCATGGTTCAACTGTGAATGAGGCATAACGTCCGAGGCTATAAACAGTGGCGGTTCTACAAGATCATCTGTCAAGTCCCATTAATCTGTTTCAAAAGAATAAACTGTCGAGAAACGAATACCCGCCATTGTTTATAGCCAATGTTATGAGACGCATTTCCTTTATTGGACAAGTTTTCGAACAGACAAGTCTTCATCAATGTCTTCCCAATGAATACCGACACCGTCGCCGATAAATCGCCAATTTTTCCTCTGTTCGGGAGTTGCTTTAATCAGTATGGGAAACCATTCTAGCGGTACCCCTACTTCACGGCCATCTTCCAAACGGACATACAGCATATCCTCAGTAAACCAGATGTCTACAGCTTTTGGAACCGATTCAATTGAAGTATTCATACCAGGATTTATTAAACGTTTCTTGATTTTCTTCTACTAATTTACGGAGTTTTGATAATTGGCGCGAAGTAAGGCGCAGGGAGACTGAAAGCTCAATTGGATTCAACCAAAATTTTGCATACCCACCTCCATATAGATATCCATAACCGACCATACATGTTAGTCTTCAGTCTTTAGATACGGCCCTTCAATGGGTTGCAGTATTTGGTTAGAGGAGCAATTGTATCCGATATACTGGAAAGTAAAGAAGGAAAATACATCCAAAGTATACAATTATTGTTCATATCTAAACAACAGATAAGCAATCACATACATATATTTATTATTTTATTTGCATTAAAGTATCGTAGATATTTTGCAGTATGAAAATTTCATCTAAATTAGGGACATAATTGTCCTTAATTAGGACATCAAATTATTTAAAATTGTATTCGACAATATCCTTTAATCACTTTAAATAGTAGTGTATGCGATTTTTTACAAATTCCTTTTTCATGATGGTGATTGTCATTTGTATAGTCCCGTCCTATGCCCAGGTCAACCGATCCATAGATGGTACGGGCAATAGTCTTCTCCACCCGGAGTGGGGGACGACAGGTATCAATCAACTTGAGCCAGGGACCATTGGCTTTGATGATGGCTATTCAACACCTGCAGGGTCTGATCGCCCAAATCCCCGTTACATCAGTAATATGATGGATGTACAAAACACGCTTGAAAATGATCCTCGAAACCTGAGTGCGTACTGCTGGGTCTGGGGACAATTTATCGACCACGATATCACTCTCGTAAAAGACAATCCTGAAGAAAATTTGTCCATTGCGATTCCAAAAGGTGATGTGTTTTTTGATCCATCATCAACAGGTACCGCTAAGATGAACATGAAACGTTCACTGTTTGATCCTTCAACGGGTACTGATCCCAATAATCCCAGACAGTATATCAATCATGTCACTTCGTTTGTGGATGCCTCAACGATATATGGTTCGGATGAAAATCGCGCTAAATGGTTACGTACATTCTCCGGAGGTAAAATCAAAGTATCCAGTGGTAACCTCTTGCCCTGGAATACCATCACCGGGGAATATAATGATGCGATTGATCCATCAGCACCTGAGATGGCTATGCCTTATCCCAATGTCACTAAGTTTTTTGTATCCGGCGATGTCCGGGCCAATGAGAATCCTTTCCTCACTGCTATGCATACATTGTTTACCAGGGAGCATAACAGGCTCTGCAATGAACTCGCCGCAGAAAACCCGTCATGGAATGATGAAGAATTATATCAGCAGGCGCGTAAACTTGTCGGGGCTGAAATCGAGGCAATCACTTACGAAGAATGGCTGCCTGAGTTGGGTATGGAGATTGAACCATACATAGGCTACGATGGTGCTGTCAATCCCGGCATCATGAATGTGTTTTCTGCTGCAGCTTACCGGTACGGACATACCACTATCAATAGTGTACTGGTCAGGATGGACAATGCCGGTAACTATATGCCTGAAGGCGATATATTGTTGCGGGATGCTTTTTTTAATCCGGGCGCTACAAAAGATATAGGAGGAATAGAACCTTACCTGATCGGCATGGCGACAGTGATTGAGCAGGATTTCGATTGTAAGGTTATCGATGATCTTCGCAATTTTCTTTTTGGAGCACCGGGGGCAGGTGGGATGGATCTGGCTGCAATTAATATAGCGAGGGGTAGGGAGCGTGGCCTTCCGGATTACAATACCGTCCGAAG
>JBDUAU010000019.1:0-2182 GCA_040004485.1 Saprospiraceae bacterium | reverse complement strand
CACCCGGATAGCCTATCTTATTCTGGACTTTATTAGTCGTATAGTTTGGACCACTACCAAAGGATACTACAGTATACCATCCTGCCTCTAATTGAGTACAATAATCATATATCAGCGCATTGGTAAAGCAGTCTGTATGCAAAGTGAGGGTGGCCGCTAAATCAGAAGCTCTTCCTGTATACAAACTTAGTGTGTTATCAGCAGTGCCTGTTTCTGAGATGATGACTACGGTAGGTTGGGCCAGATAAAATTCACGGTATATCAATTTCTGTGCACCCCCGCATGGAGGTAAAAGGCCTGGATTATCCTTGCAGGAGAAAACATCTGCACTACTTAAGTATACACCAGGCACCGGTCCCAGTATGATCTCTTCTGCTTTTGGCCGACTGTCATGAATAGTATTGTAAACATTGAATTTGAATAAAGGCGCATCTCCTTTGCTCACATTATCCACATCTCCATAGCTGGCTAATGTATAGATACCCGAAGTCACACATGCGCAGAAATTTGGAAGCCCATTCAACGTAAGCGTATCATCATCCTGGTCAATGCAAAATCCTGCATAATCAATAAGCCCGGGAATGACCTCACCTGCTGAATGCGCACCAGCAGCTGTAGCTTTCTGATTGGCATCGCCTTTAAGAAATGAATAATAAATCGGAGGAGCTGCTTTCAGATCAACGCGCAGATTTGCCATACAAAGCAAACCATCATCCGCCAATCCATCACCGTCAGCGTCACCAATATTGATCTCACGATAAATTGCTTTTTCTCTGTCCGCACAAGGATCAACAGCAGGCAACACCGTGTTCTCACAGATAAACACTGCAGGTGTTGCAGTGTAGGTGATATTATTTTGTAAAGGATTTAAATTGTTAATCGAATCGAGTTGTCCGGGAGTATCCAGTCTGAACAATCCCACATCAGGTAGTGACACTACGGTGAATGATAATGTGAATGTCGTGCCCAATGTACCATTTGACCAAACATTATCATAATAGGCATGTGGGGAGAAGGCATACACGGAACTTGATAATATCTGAATGGAATAATCACCAGCAGGCATACATTTCTCAAGGTGAGCTATTGAAGGGAATTCAAGATATAGATCGCCGGCAGGATTTGGTGAAGGACAGGCATTGCCCAATGTCTTTTTGAAAATACGGGTGTAAAAAGCGCCTCCGGGTTCATAGGCTACAAATCTGAAATCTACATTTGAATCATCATTGAGCGTAAACGTAGCCCATGTGGTCAAATCATAAGTGCCAGTGCCTGCAGTGATGTTGCCACTGGCCGGATTTGCTGGTGGACAAATATTATCAATGATGAAAGAATTGCAATTAAACCTATCGGTCCAGGTCGTGACAAGACCGGGTGCAGGAGTGGCAGCCAGTATACCTAATTGATTGGAAGGTGAATCCGGAGGCAGTATAGGTAATGACCATCCACTATTGGTTTCTGCACGTTGTCTTACATTGATCCTGATATCGCTGTATGAAAAATCGCGATGAAACACAATGTTCAGGCTGTAAGTCGTGTTCGGTTTGAGTATGCAAGGGAATTCAATGAACCTTGTGGTGAATCTTGCATTAGTGACACCACAATCTATTTGCGTCAATGTCGATGGCACTGAATTTCTGACATTGCCTTCAAGCAATCTGTAACCTGCGACATCCGTACTGGCGCCCATTGGAAAAGAGAAATCCATAAGATCAACATTGGCTCCTGTCGTGAATACATACCAGGTACTTTTGACATAAAGAGCTTTATTGGCTAATGGCAGGCAATTGTATTCGCTTGGATCTTCTATGCTCTGGCATTCTATATTATGAAGATCGGATACAGCAGTAGCACCGATCGGTAATCCACCATTAAAGACATACGCATCAGTGGGACAATCAAACTTTGAATCGATCGGATGATCGGGACAACCCAGGTCAACTTTCAAAAAAATCGTGGCATTCATGGCAGCACTACCCGTGACCTGGATAAGATATGTACCGGGCTCGAGGCAGGGATTGGTGACATCACCTGAACTGATGAATGCTCCGAGTTTACTTCCGCTCCCGGGTACACAGGTGGGTGACAGATACACGGTGACGCCGGCATCACCCGGATTGGCAATAACGCTTCCGGCAGAGACGGCCATTTCAATCTTTGCGCTTCTCCTTGTAGGAATGCT
>JBDUAU010000567.1:0-2184 GCA_040004485.1 Saprospiraceae bacterium | reverse complement strand
CTTCGTGGATATTTACTTTTTTTTTCGCCTCTAATGCACAATGACACAATGGTTCTATTAGCGTCTTTGCGCTCAACTCTATATTCTTTCTTGCCGCAAATTCCGCTAATTAACGCAAATTAGTTTTCACCGTATTCTTGCCATTTGCTCGTTGCCAACTGCTCATTGCCAATTGTATATTGCCAATTGCCTATTCTCCCTGCTTTTTTTCCACTAAATTAGGGCGTGCATTCAGAAAAGGTACCTTATTACATCCTTGACCTGCTTCAACAGGTCCCTTCTGTTTTCGTCCCGGGTCTGGGACGATTCGATGCCATCTTTCATCCTGCTGTCATTGACCTCCAGGCATCCCAGATCAAACCACCACACATCCAGACTGATTTTGTACCTGATGTGGCCACTGAAAATGATATTCTCCCTGCATATATGCATTATGTCTCAGGCATTGATTTCAATGCTGCAAAGGAAAGTATTCATTTATTCGTCAATGATGTCCTTTTCAACCTTGAAACCGGAGAGCCATATAGCATTGACAAGTTTGGAACCTTTTCGAAATCAACTTCCAATGTACTCCACTTCACACCTGACTGGGATGCATTCAATTTATCCTTCAATGGTTTGGAGGTTATTGATTTGCATCCTAAACAAGTAAAAGTTTCAACACCTATTTATGTAAAACCGGAAAAAGCTGTTCCTGAATTTGTAGAGTATACTTCTAAAGAGGTTAAAACTGAACCCATTGAAACTTACAAAATTGCGGAACCGGTTGAAACACAAAAAATAATTGAAACTTCTGTTGAAGAACCAATTCCTCCTCCTTTGGAAGAGACCATTACACCTGTTCGACCGGGTATCGATGAATCGACCACCAGATTGGCATGGGTCATACTTGCATCTGCACTTGTTCTGATCACCCTATTATGTGCTTACTTAGCATGGGACATCATCAGTGACCGTCAGCGCATCAACCAACTCACACAACTCTATCCGGATACGCTGGCGATCACAAACGAATTTGATATTCCCGTGAAAATGGACACGATAATTTCACACACGCCTCCTGTAACAGAAACACCTCCGGTTGAAAAGCCAGATACGATAGAGAAGCCTGTAGTGCAGGAGCAAACTGAACCTCCTTGCTTCATTGTCGTAGGTGCATTTACAAACCAGGCGAATGTCATCAAAATGATGGAGCGGCTGCAGAGTTTAGGATATAAGCCAGAAAAAATAAAAGGTGGTAAACTTACACGTGTTGCGATAAGCACCTCATGTGATAAGGATAATCTTCAAAAAATACTTAGTGAAGCCAGAGCATCGATCAATCCTGAAGCCTGGATCAATTGATGAAAGAAGTTGAGATCAAACTGGCACCGGAAGATTTAGATAATCAGACTGCATTAAATAATCAATTGGCGAGAGCTGCTAAAATTCCTATAGCTGAGATTAAATCTTACCAGCTCCTCAGACGGTCGCTTGATGCGAGATACAGGCCACCGGTATATCTGGTGAAAGCTATAGTATCGACAGAAGAAATTCCACCCATCCCCAAAGAACTTGATGATTTACCATCAGTAGATTCTGCGAGAGAAATCCAAATTGTCGGCGCAGGACCCGCCGGATATTTTGCTGCATTGGAGTGCATTAAAGCAGGCCTGCGACCTGTCGTGATCGAACGCGGTAAGGATGTGCAGGCCAGAAGAAAAGATTTGAAAGCAATCCAGCAGGATAGTATTGTCAATCCACATTCAAATTATTGTTTTGGTGAGGGTGGTGCAGGCACTTACTCAGATGGCAAACTTTATACACGATCTGGCAAGAGAGGTAGCATCGATTCTGTACTGAGAATATTAGTAGAATGCGGCGCAAGTCCGGACATTCTGATTGACTCACATCCACATATTGGTTCCAATAAATTGCCAACTATTATAGCAGCGATGAGAAAAGTCATCGAAGATCATGGAGGGCGAATCCTTTTTAATTCATTTGTCACAGACATTATTCTGGAAGGGACAAATCCGAAAAAAATCTCAGGACTTCAGATTAACAGCCATGAAATTATAAAAGCAGAGACTGTAATCCTTGCCACAGGTCACAGTGCCAGAGATATTTTTGAATTGTTTGCAAAACGGAAAATTTTTATTGAAGCAAAACCATTCGCTTTAGGGATACGTGTTGAACATGCGC
>JBDUAU010000059.1:0-2184 GCA_040004485.1 Saprospiraceae bacterium | reverse complement strand
GGCATCATTGAGACTGTCATTGAAATTATTGTACGTCTTCATCACTGATAATGCAGCCGGATAGTCATTCATTTTTTCATAACATTCGGACAGATACCGATACAATTCTCTTTTGACAAAGGTGTCGTGGCCGCTTAGTTTTAGCCCCTGGTGGAAATAATATTCAGCCAACTTGTATTTCTTCGCACGCATATTGTACATGCCTACATGCAGATGTATAGAGGGAAGAAATGATTCATATCGGATGCTGTCATATTTTGACAATTCAAGTCGCATTGAATCGGGAAGATCACTGAACAATTTCTTATGACCCGTAACAGCAGTTATCGTAAGCTGATTGATGACAGATAATAGGGTGTCCTGGATCTGTAGATTAAGTTTACTCGCCTGTTCAAGATATCTGGAGGCTTCACTCACCTCTTTGCGGGCGATGTATATCTCTCCAATCTGCTGGAGCATACGGGCCTGGGTCAATGTATCCAATGTCCGGGCGGCATATGATTTTACTTTCTCAAACATGGTGATGGCCTCCAGATAATATTCACTGCCACTGTATAAATGTCCAAGATCATTGATGGTCTGGTACATACGAACGGAGTCACCAGCTTTTTCAAATAATTTTTGTGCTTCTATATAATTCTTGATGGCCTTGTCAAGATTTTCGATTTCAGCCAGGTCTTTTTCAGCTATGAGACGGTAAGCTTCTGCTGCAGTGCTGTAATCTCCTATTTGTTCAAGTTGTGTGATCTGGCGGTATAGTTCAGCTTTTGACATCTGATCATTGATCGTCGGTTGAGCTACACTTCTGAGAGGAATGAACAGGAATAGCATGACAGACAAAATGCCGGCCATGAAAGAAAGTTTATTATGCATTGAAATGTCACTCATTTTTTAAAATAATCAACTTAGCTGCCGGAGCAAACTTCTGACATCGCTCAGGATGTCCTTGTGGCGTTTGATCCAACAAGCCTGTATTCGATAAGTAAAATATTAGGGTAGAGAAAATTCAATAGTTGGGTGTAAACGGTAATATATTTCCTGTTTTGCTTTTGTATACAGTATCCCGAATTAAATACATTTGAAATCAGGATTAAAAACTAGACCGATTTCATCAATTGATGTTCAATAGCAACTCTGACCAGACCAGCTGTATTTCGCACACCTAATTTTGTCAACAGGCTTCGTCGGTGAGACTCTACTGTTTTAAGACTGATAAAAAGAGTATCCGCTATTTCCTGGGTGGTATGTTCTTTTACAATTAATTCCAGCACATCTTTTTCGCGTCGGGATATTTTCGGTGTCAGCATTGATGATTTCTTGCCTCCTGTCCGCTGATTGACCAGGCTTTTCATGATCGTTTCCGTCACCTCATTACTAAAATAGGATTGGCCACTATTGACCATTTCTATCGCAGTGATCAATTCTTTCTTGCCCGTATTTTTCAGGATATAACCCTGGGCGCCATATTTTAATATTTCCGTTACAAAACTTTCTTCATTGTGCATAGACAAGGCCAGTACTTTGACATCGGGATATTCTTTGCTCAATTTCTGGCAGACCTCAAGGCCATTCATACCCGGCAAATTAATGTCCAGCAAAATAACATCCACAGGTATGTTGGCTATCTTTTCAAAAACCTCAAGACCTGTATAACATTTGGCGACAACCTGAATATTATCTATGCCCTCAAGAATAGATTCTACGCCCTCTACAAACATATTGTGGTCATCGGCAATCATAACTCGTATCATAGACAGAAATCTAAACTGGTTTTTCTCCTTTAAAAGTACAAACTAAGATCAATTAAACATGGCGCTCTTCATTATGGACCCGAATAAACAGCGGATCACCCGCTTTCCGGGTCACTTCGCATCCTTTGGCGGTAATATCCACCAGTAGAACACGATCTCTGAACCGAATGTTGAATTGCAGCCCTGTCCACGTTGGGGGAAGGCCCGGTGATAGTATCAACATCCCGTCCCTGACCGTCATGCCTGCAAAACCCCGGACAACAGACATCCATGAACCTGCCATACTGGTGATATGAAGACCATCCTCGGTGTCATTGTTATAATCGTCAAGATCAAGTCTGGATGTCCTGAGATACATTTCATACGCTTTGTCCATTTTTCCAAGACGTGATGCCAGTATCGCATGCACGCAGGGAGACAATGAAGACTCATG
>JBDUAU010000551.1:0-7286 GCA_040004485.1 Saprospiraceae bacterium | reverse complement strand
AAGTTTGCTGGTAATAACAAAGAACATTTTGATTTGGTTGATGCATTGGGTAAAACTACCAGATCTCATTCATTGTCATGATCATCATACGGCATTGATTCCATTTATGATGACGCAGTGTCCTGAATTCTGGCGACTTGGAAATACACCAACATTACTGACAATTCATAATGCAGCTTACCAGGGAATGTTTGGATGGGACCGACAATATCTACTTCCGGAATTTTCACGAGAAGCGTCAGGGCTTCTTGATTGGGGTCATGTGATCAATTCACTAGCCTGTGGAATTAAATGTGCCTGGCGCCTGACAACAGTTTCAGATAATTATTTGCGTGAACTGCGAGAAACAAGTGGGTTTGGATTGCAGGGATTATTTTGGAGTGAGCATTGGAAATCAAGAGGAGTCATCAATGGCATAGATTACGATTACTGGAATCCGGCAAACGATCATTATCTCACGATCAGGCTCAAAAAAAATATTGATAAGTGGAAGCGTGACAATAAAGTGAGCTTGCTAAAAGAGCTAAAGATGCCGACTGATCTGCCGTTGCACATTTTTATCGGGCGAATGGTGCAGGATAAAGGGATTGATTTTCTCGCCGATCTGATCTATCAATACATGATCTACAAACGTGATGTATGTTTCATCATTCTCGGTACAGGAGATACGCGTATCGAAGATCAATGCCGCATGCTTGAGCACAATTTCGGTCCGCACGTACGATCACTCATCATGTATAACGAAGGCGTTGCTCACCGTCTTTATGCTGCTGCAGATTATCTGTGGATGCCATCCAGAACAGAGCCCTGCGGACTCAACCAAATGTATGCTATGCGGTATGGAACTGTTCCGATTGCACGAGCCACCGGTGGCTTGCTGGATACGATAGAACCTTTTGACGGAAATGAAGGCGATGGATTTTTATTCCGCGATCTTGAAGAATACCAGGGTATGTGGGGCATTGACAGCAGCAGCAGGTTATTTAAAATGCCTGAATTACATTCCGTGGTCAGAGGAAAGATTATGGCCAAAGATCTTTCGTGGGAGCATTCCGCGGCAAAATATCTCGATATTTATCATGAAATAATTCCTGCTAAACCAAATGCATAATTTAAACAGAGAAGTCCTTTGCGTGATCCTTGGAGGCGGAGCAGGTTCACGATTATATCCCCTTACTGCGCGCAGATCAAAACCTGCTGTACCTCTTGCCGGGAAATACCGTCTTATTGATATTCCGGTTTCGAATTGTCTCAACTCGGGATTCAATCGGATATTCGTTCTGACACAATTCAATTCGGCCTCGCTCAACCGGCATATCAAGAATTGTTACCACTTCGATTCATTCAGCCAGGGCTTTGTAGATATTCTTGCCGCAGAACAGACACCAACGAATAAAGATTGGTTCCAGGGAACTGCTGATGCTGTCAGGCAGACCACGACACGTCTGGATGAATATGATTACAATTATGTTCTTATTCTTTCGGGTGATCAGTTATACCAGATGGATCTAGCCGCATTTCTGGCGCAACATATTCAACTCAATTCAGAATTGACTATTGCGACAATTCCTGTGACTGCTGAAGATGCTACGGGATATGGAATTATGAAGGTGAATCATAATCATGAGATAGAACGCTTCATTGAAAAACCATCCAAAGCGGAATTGAATGACTGGCAATCTGATGTTCCTGAAACCTATGCGAAGGAAAATAAAAATTATCTCGCTTCCATGGGTATCTATTTATTTAAAAAAGAAACATTAAAACAATTGTTCGCACTCAATCCTACAGAACATGATTTTGGAAAAGGAATTATTCCGTTTGCGATCAATAAATTTTATAAAGTACACAGCTTCGCTTATAATGGATACTGGGAGGACATCGGAACTATCCGATCATTTTTTGAAGCAAATCTCGAATTGGCGATGCCTCTGCCGAGATTTAATCTTTATGATTCGCGGAATCCTGTTTTTACGAGATCAAGGATGTTATCACCTACAAAAATTCTTGGTACGACATGTACACATGCTCTTGTAGGTGATGGATGCATAATTAATGCAAAAGAAGTGAGTCAGTCCGTCATTGGTATTCGTTCACGCATCGGGAGAGGCTCTGTCGTCAAAAGAACGATCATGCTGGGCATGGATACGTATGAAAATCTTGAAGATGTCCTGTCCCACAAGATCGTTCCTATGGGAATCGGAGAGGACTGCTATATTGAAAATGCTATCATTGATATCAATTGCAGAATCGGTAATAATGTGACGATTAAAGGCAGTACAGAACTTGAAAATATAGAGACTGAAACCTATTGTGTAGTGGATGGCATCGTCGTCCTGAAGAAGTCTGTCCATATTCCTCCGGGGACGAAAATCGGGGCAGTATAGCTTTCTTTAGATTTCAGGTGTTTTACTGCTTACTCCTTCAGCTTGGTCAGGATTTGACATCTCCGACTTAATATTTTTCGTTCATAATATGAGTATTTAGCTTTATAAAATGGTCACTTTGACTCTACAATTGGTGACATAAAACCAGCTGTAACTATATTTATTATCAGGCAGTTATGACCTCGTGGCACGAGTACTGGTGGCACGAGTACTGGTGGCACGACTTACGTTGGGACTAGTACAGAAGGGGTGAGTAAGCGCTCCGAAGATTCATTCAATCACTTATATATCCTTCTTTCATTAGCTTTGACCTCTTTTTTGGGCTTATGAATCATATAATAGTACCGGTTGATCTTTCAGGTAACTCAAAAGAGGCCTTATATTATGCGGCACATCTGGCTGAGCATGCCGGGACAGATATCATGATCGTATTCACAACCAGTCTCCTTCAGAAAGTGGTAAACTATACTGCGGGCAAGGGGGATAAGCCAACGGATGCTCAAAAATGGATTTTAAAGCGGATCAAAAAAATAAAACGAAAACATCCGGGCGTACCGGTGGATTTTCGGATCATCAAAGGTGATACCCTGGATGGACTGAAAAAGATGATTGAAATCACAAAGGCTGATATGGTGGTCATGGGCACACAAGGGGAAGGCGAAAATCCTGAGACTTTTTTAGGCTCGACTTCCGGCGCATTGGTCAAGACAACTGATATCCCGGTCATCCTTGTACCTCCGGGATTCAAATTCAACGGGATTGACAAGGTTGTATTTGCTGCCAAGAACACATCTCTGCGATATATGGGTGCACTTGAGCCGATCATCAGCATCAACCAAATATTCAAACCTCATGTTCAATTGCTTCATCTCGGGGAGCATCCGGACCCGATCACGGAGCAAAGCTTTAGTATCCTTCAGGTGATAAATGATATAACCAGGTATGGGAATGACAATTTTAATGAAAGTATCAATGAGTATCTGAGCCAGCATCATGCTGATCTTCTCTGTGTCATCCGGAGGAAACGGGGGCTTATTGAAAAACTCTTAGGTCCGTCAAAGACATTGGCAACCAAATTTTATACAGATATCCCTGTGTTGGTGCTAATAGGTGAAGATTAACTACCCGTCATGCCCCCGACGATCACTCGTAGAAAGGTATTTGATGCTTTGGGAATACCCTCTACCTTTGGGGGCCTTATTTATATCAGGAAAAACGATAAATGGAACGTAATCATATCATAGGCTTTGTCCTCATTTTTGTTCTTTTAATGGTCTGGACTTTTGTCAATTCACCTTCAAAGGATGAAATGCAAAAGATCAAGCAAACGCAGGACAGCCTTCACCGGGCAGAAACAATCAAAGATTCTGTTCAGACTAAAAAAATCGATTCAATAAGTACGGCCGCTCTTGTTGATTCTGCCCAAATCGCTAATAAATTTGGATCCTTTGCTCCTGCAGCTCTTGGAACGGATGAAACCGTCCGGTTGGAAAATGACCTTTTTATTGTTGCTTTTTTAAGCAAAGGCGGCAAGATATCATCTGTCGAACTTAAAAAATACAGCAAGGCCCTTCTTGACGATAAGAAGAAAGAATATAAAATACCTGTTCATCTTCTCGAAGACCCCAATGATATATGGGATATCGCGATCCCTACTCAACGAGGTGATCTTCACACTGCAGATCTACATTTTATACCCATTGTTGATAAAAATAAGGTGACTTTCACTGCCACCGGCCAGCAGGGAGAACGGATAATCCAGGAATATTCACTGACGGGCAATCCTTACGAAATCAAATACAGATTTAGCATTGAGAATGGTGAGTCACTCATCGCCAACAGCGGGCAAACTGCGAAACTGACATGGATCAATCAGCTGGACAAGCTGGAACGTAACAGCACATTTGAGAGAAGCTATTCTACAGTTTATTACAAAGTGAATACAGAATCTGTAGATTATTGCAGTTGCCGCAAGAGTGCTGTAAATGATCTTAGCGCCCAACCTATAAAATGGATATCTCATTCAAACCAGTTTTTTAATACTGCACTTATCGCCGATGAATCATTTAGCGGTGGCGTATTTTCCACAACGATGTTGCCGGATAGTAATGCGAATTTGAAAACGACATCATCAATTGTGGGCATACCATTCAATGGTTCGAATCCGACGTCAACGATGACGATGTATCTCGGGCCAAATGATTTTGAACAACTTCGACACTATCATGTCAACCTGGAAGATGTCATACCATTCGGTCGCAGCATATTCGGTACGATCAACCGCTGGGTCATTCGCCCTACCTTTAATTTTCTGCTTTTATTTATTCCGAGCAAAGGACTTGTGATTCTTTTTCTCACATTGCTGGTCAAGCTGGCCTTATTTCCCTTGTCCTATAAAATGCTGGGCAGCCAGGCTAAAATGACTGCACTGAAACCTAAGCTAGCTCATCTGAAGGAAAAACATAAAGATGATATGCAACAGCAGCAGGTGGAGTCCATGAAAATCTATCGTGAGTATGGTGTGAATCCGCTTGGGGGTTGTTTTCCTGTCGTGCTTCAGATGCCGGTGTGGTTTGCGTTATACCGATTCTTTCCGGCTTCTATTGAATTCAGGCAGGCAAAATTCCTTTGGGCTACAGACCTATCCTCATTTGATGTTTTTACCTATTTACCATGGAATATTCCTTTCTATGGCGATCACGTCAGCTTGTTGACATTGCTCTGGGCTTTGAGCACAATTGCATACACCTATTATAATATGCAGAATGTAGATATGGCAAATTCGAATCCTGCATTAAAATATATGCAATACCTGATGCCGGTGATGTTTCTTGTCTTCTTCAACAGTTATGCTTCAGGGCTTACACTTTATCTTTTATATTCCAATACATTGAACATCATTCAGACCGTGGGTGCAAGAAAATATCTGTTTGATACGGATAAAATCATGGAGAAGCTCAATGTCAATAAAGCAAAACCCAAAAAAGAAGGTGGCTTCCAGTCCAGAATTGAGCAGGCGATGAAAGAACAGCAGCGTCTGGCTGCGGCCAAGAATACAAAACCGAATAAAAAGAATTAATCAGGTCATACATTCAGATCGAATACTTTTTCCCTAAGGGATGAGTCGAACCCAGGCAAATCAAAGACCAACCGTTGGTGTAATCGGTGCAGGTAGTTTTGGATTGACAGTTGCGCAGTTACTGGCTATTTCCAATAATGTCCTGTTATTTGCCCGCGATCCTCAGGTCGTAAAAAACATCAATGATACACGCACGCTTTTGGGCGTACCACTTTCACAACGTGTCACGGGGATTTCTTCATACAGCGAAATAGCATCAGCATGTGAGGTCTTATTTCCGGTCGTTCCTTCTGATGATTTCAGAACCATGATGAAAAACCTGGGACCGTTGCTCACTCCACGTCACATCCTGATCCACGGAACGAAAGGACTGGATACGTCAAGAGTTAAGAACATAGGATCCTTTTCTGGAAAGCTACACAGGGAAGATGTACGCACGATGTCAGAAGTCATCTATGAAGAAAGCAATGTACTTCGCGTAGGATGTCTTTCCGGGCCAAATCTAAGTAAGGAAATTCTTGAGGGCCAGCCTACAGCAACTGTGATAGCAAGTGAGTATGATGAAGTCGTGCAAATCGGCATTGATCTTTTGACAAGCAAAAAGATGTTTGTTTTCGGTTCGTCTGATATACTTGGCGCAGAACTGGCCGGGGCGTTTAAAAATATTATTGCGGTTGGCTCTGGATTTCTCAGAGGCAAAGGGTTGGGTAAGAATATGCAGGGATTGTTCATCACAAGAGGACTGCATGAGATTACTTTTTTTGGAGGTTTGCTGGGTGCTGACAAATCTGCTTTTCTGGGTACAGCAGGAATAGCAGATCTGATCGCAACGGCGACAAGTTCAAGCAGTCGGAATTTCACATTTGGCTTTCAACTGGGGCAGGGACGTAGCCTTAAGGAAATAACGGAAACCTCAGATGAGCTGGCTGAAGGTATACGGACATTAAAGATTGCCTATCTGATGGCGAAGACTGAAAAGATCAGGCTTCCGATCATTGAAACGCTGTATAAAATCGTCTTTGAAAATTTATCACTTGAGGTTGCGCTGGATTTCCTGATGAGATATCCTTATTCAAGAGATGTGTCTATCAATATGTAGATCGATTATTGGATGCAGGATAGCGGCTTTGTTGATTTCGTCTAAAAAAGGGCCAGGGCGAAGCGATCACTATTTATTTTAGGCCATCAGGAGAGGATATCTATATTTGACCTTATATTTTAACGTTTAGTATGAAAATTTCACAATTACTTGGACTGGGAAGCGCTTCTGATCAAAAGAGTGTTGATTTCCTTGAAACCGCAATTACCAAACAGTCGCAACCGGGTTTTGATTACCTGAAGTTCAAACAATCTATTGAACAGCTTGCCGGATTAAAACTGGATCCATCTATTTCCCTTAAATCCGCTTTTGCTACGGCCTCTACAATGGGTGTAACAAAAGATTCCTTGTTGCAGTCCGCTCGACATTACCTTACGATACTGGGTGATGAGAAAAAACAATTTGACCAGGCTTTGAACAACCAGGTTCAGCAACGTATTGATTCACGAAAAGAGGAATTGGTCAAATTGCAGCAAATGATCGAAGAAAATAAACGGCAAATCACTAAACTGGAAAAACAGATACAGGAATTTCAGGAGAAGATATTACATTCAGATGAAGAAGTAGCTGACGCAAAAGCTTCGATAGAGCAAACCAAATTAAAATTTGAAACGACCTATCAGCAATTTGTTTCGGCGATTGAAAAAGACATGACAGCCATTCAACAAAATCTATAATACTCATCCCATGACTACTCAAGCACAAGACTTTACTGGCAACC